>NZ_JACHIG010000013.1 GCF_014203095.1 Prosthecobacter vanneervenii
GCTCCCACCATGCAAAGCGTTGGGTTTTCATCGACATGTCTTCTTGCCTCGATGCACCCAATTTGCCAATCGACAGGTTTTCAAACACGACCTAGCATGGAGGGCATCCTCGCCTTCAATCGCGAAGGACCTTCGGACGCGCACTTTGACGGCGTGCATCTCGACATCGAGCCCCACGGCCTGCCCCAGTGGAAGAAAGCCGACCTCGCTCAAAAGTGCGATCTCCTCACCCAGTTTGTGGAGGTCAATCACAAAGCCGTTTCCCGGGCTCACTCAGCGGAGCCCGGTTTGATCTACGGCGTGGACATCGTCTTCTGGCTCGACAAAACCACGCCCGAAGGAAAGCCCGCCTACCCCGTCACCTTCCAGGGCGCTGCCAAAGACGCCGCCAAGCACTTGCTCGACTGCGTCGATCACGTCGCCATCATGAGCTACCGCGACACCGCCGAAGGAAAAAACGGCATCGTCTCCCTCGTCGCCAAAACCATCGCCTACGCAGACACCACCAAGGCCAAAGTCTTCGTCGGTGCCAAGATGGCCAATATCGGCCCCATGATGGAAGGCTTCTACGGAATGACCGAAGCACAGATGATGTCAGCCCTCAAAGCTGTGGACGATGCCTACACTCCGCATCCCGGCTACGCCGGGCTCGCCTTCTTCATGTACGAAGCATTCAAAATCATGCCTCCGTGAGACGAAAATTCGGAGGTCGCTACGCCAGTGGTAGATCTGATTGCGCTCTGCAATACGCATCATGCACGACCCGCACTGCATCTGCTTCAGCGCTGACAACGCTGCTTCCAAGAGCTGTGATAAACCGGCACGAGGCAAATCGGGGCGCATGCTGGTCATAGGCCTCAATCCATTGCTTTCGTAGATGCACATGTTCTGCAGGGAAGGGCCATTTGGATTTGGGCAGGCTCAGAGGCACCTTGTATTTCATTCGCCAGTACTTCGGGCTCACACGTGCGCGGAAGCAACCCTGCACCGCACACAGCCGGGCGAACCTCTTGTCGGCATTCAGTGCTTCCAGCGCTTTTCTGGCTGTCTCTCCCGCTGGGTCAAAAAGATCATGTATGGCCAGCAGGCGGTATCCGGCAGGGGTTTCATACACTCGCAGATGCCATGCTGGATGGACGGAGGAAAAAGCCTGAATGGCAGTCATTGCCTCCTTTTTGGCCTGTGCCTCCGCTTTGGGCAGCCTTCGCTTGTTGATCTGCTTCATGACCGATGAGACCAGCCAGGGCAGTCCGATGGCCAGGCTGAATCCCGCCATCGCCGACTTTGTCAAAATGCCGGTTACTACGCTGGTAACGATCATTGCCAGACATCCGCGCATGCTCATGTGCAGCATTCCTTTCGGGGATGCGTCAACATCGGCAAAGAAAACATCAGGGGTGTTCAAACACAGAGCCCCATAGCTGTTGCGCGTGATTACCACATTTTCGTGCCGCGACACCACTTCTTCACGTATGGGTACGCCATCTGCGCTGTCATAGGCTTCTTTTGGCTCTCGTCTCCGCAGCTTCTCTCCCGACTCGATGCAAGTCATCGCCTCCTGCACACGCTGGTCCGCTAGTTGCTGGGCATCTTCCTGGCTGATGTCAGACCATCCCCACCGGCGTACGGTGATTTGGCGCAAGGGTGTCTTATGCTGCAGGCGCGATTCCGCCCAGTAGTATGGAATGACCATGCACTGAGAGTGGACGAAGGTCTCACGATGTCAAAGTGTGGGCTCGGGAGCATCCCTGGGTGCTGCTGGAAGACAGTTAATTTCACCACCTTAACTGCGTATCCTAACACATGAAATGCCTCTGCCTCGCACTTCTCCTCCTGCTTCCTCTTCATCTTTCAGCTGCCTGGCAGGCCGGTGCAGCGAAAGCCGACATCACGCCCACAGAACCTGTCCCTCTCGCTGGCTATGGTGGCAAGACACGCATGTCCCAGCGCGTGGAGCATTCCATATGGCTGAAGGCCCTCGCGCTTAAAGATGACTCTGGAGCGACATCCGTCCTCGTCACCGCCGACCTCGTCGGCCTGAGCGACAAAATGGTCGCCATCATCGCCAAGGCAGCGCTCGAAAAACACGGCATTCCGCGCGAGCGCCTGATCCTCAACGCCTCTCATAATCACTCCTGCCCCATCACCGAGGATGTGCTCTGGCTCTATTACGAGCTCACGCCAGAAGAAGCGATGGTGAAGGACCGCTACACCGCCCTTGTTTATGCGAAGTATGCAGAGGTCATCGGCGCCGCCATCGCCAACCTCGCACCCGCAGAGCTCGCCTTTGATCAGGGCCTTGCCGGTGTCGCCGTGAACCGCCGCCGCTCACGCGGTCCTGAGAGCCGCGCCTTAGGTGGGCAGGTCGATCAGGACGTGCCCGTCATCACCGTGAAATCTGGCAACGATCTCAAAGCCATCCTCTTCGGCTACTCCTGCCACACCACCGCTCTCGGCGGCCTCAGCATCAATGGCGACTACGCAGGCTTCGCTCAGCTTGAGTTGGAAAAATCATTCCCCGGTTCTATCGCCCTGTTTGTACAAAACTGCGGCGGCGATGCCAATCCGCTCCCTCGCATTCGCGGCAGGGACATGGAGGCCACCGAACTCGCCCGCATGTATGGCAGCATTCTCGCCGAGGCCGTGCGCCAGGTGCTCACTGGCAAGATGACTCCTCTCACCGGCCCCATCCACGCCGCCATGGGCCGGACAGAGCTTCAGCTCCAGCCCGGCATTCCGCTCGATGAACTCAAACAGCGCCTCCCCAACCTCACCGGCATGCCCAGGCGCGAGTTCGAGCACTTCATCCGCCAGTATGAAACCCTCGGCTCACCGCCGGACCGCGTGCCATATCCCATCCAGGTCTGGCGCTTCGGCTCCGGCTTCCAGTTCATCGCCCTCACTGGCGAGACCGTGGTGGACTACTCCCTCAAATTCAAAGCCGCTTACGGCTGGAACACCACTTGGGTCTGCGGCTACAACAACGACCTCACCAGCTACGTCCCCAGCCACCGCGTCCTCAGGGAGGGCGGCTACGAGGGCATCACCGGCATGTTCGAATACGGCCACCGCGCGCCTTACACCGAGACAGTGGAGGACTTGATCTCCAGCAAAGTCGGAGAGCTGATGCAGCAGACGAAATAGCCTATTTCACCACCGGAGCCGTCTGCTCCGGCGTCACTCTGCCGCCCGGCAGTTCCAAGATTCGGATGTTGCGAAAATGAATCTCCGCTCCTTCCGACTCCAGGCACAGATACCCTTTGCGCACTGTTGACTGGCTGATGCCGTTCACAAACTTTCCGTTGATCGACAGCTTCACCGTCCCGTCCACGCACACCACGTCATACGTGTTCCATTCGCCCTTGCCCTTGCAGCGCATCTCCCACGACATGCTGCGCTTCCCGCGCGGATTGTCCGGTACGCCCTCCAGCCCGTTCGCACCAAAGAGTTCGCCAGACACATAGCCCGGGTGGTTCGGCTGCCCGTCCTTTCCGGGGTGCAGCTTCGGCCATTCCAGCTCCAACATCTGTACCTCCATTCCTTTCGGCAGTTCTTTGCCCGGTGCCGCTGTTCCTTCGCTCCAGACAAACACGCCGGAATTCCCTCCCGCCTCCATGTGCATCCATTCGATGTGCAAAATAAAATTCTCATACTGCTTTTCGCTGCGCATCACGCCGATCGGCAGCCCTTTGCACACCAGCATCCCATCTTTCACGCTCCAAGTCTCCGGGCTCGTATTCACATCCACCCAGCCGCTCAGGTCCTTCCCGTTAAAGAGTTCGCGCCATAGCGGTACGTCTTCCGCGATCAGGCTGGTACCCAGGAGAAGTTGGAGGATAAGGTGTTTCATGGCAGTAGTCTTACGAACCTGCAGAGCAATGGTTGCGATTCTGAAGCATCTCACAACAGCTCTGTCATCACCCTGCCACCTTCGGCCACGATGGGTCTCGGCCGGCCCTGTGGATCAATCCAGTTCGTATTTTGCGCGATCCCCAGATGGTGAAAGACCGTCGCGGCCAGGTCTCCGGGGGCGACACGGCGGGTTTCGATTTCTCCACCATGCTTGTCCGTGCTGCCGATCACCTGTCCATGGCGCAGCCCGCCTCCTGCCATTACCATCGACATCACACGCGGCCAGTGGTCGCGTCCTGCATTCTTGTTGATCACCGGACTGCGCCCAAATTCGCCCATCATGAGGATCAGGGTGCTGTCCAGCAGCCCGCGGTCTTCGAGATCCGTGACAATCGCGTGTAGCGTGCGATCCACGCTGGGCAGCAGCGGAGTGAGGCCTTTTTTGATGCCTCCCCACTTCACTTCATCGCCATGATGATCAAAGTAGCCCCAGGCGCCGCTGACGGTGACAAACGTTGACCCCGCCTCAATGAGCCTGCGGGCGAGCAGCGCTTTTTCCCCGAGGCTGTCGCGTCCGTATCTGTCTCGCATCGCAGCAGATTCTTCCTCCAGATTCAGCGCACGCTGGGCGCTTCCTTCCATTAGCACTTCATAAGCCTGCTGCGTAAAGTGGTCAGCCGATGCGACGGACTCATTCGCACCAATGCCGCGTTTCCACTGGTCCATTTGCTCAGCTAGATCACGACGGCTGCCGAGCCGTTCGATGCTGAGACCTTCCACCAGTTTGAGCCTGCCCGACAAATCCTTGCCGCTCACAGGGTTGAAGGCATTGCCCATGTGGCCAGCCCCCCAGATGTCGGCGGGCAGCGAATCCGCCAGCGCCACATATCCCGGAATGCCCGGTGCATTGGCTCCGCGAAACTTTGCGGCGATTGACCCCATGGACGGATAGCCCCCGCCGTCACGGCCATCATTGGTGCGCCGAGCCAGGGGATTGCACGCCTGCATGGTGATCGGCGTGTGATCGCTCGCACTGCAGTCCACCGAACGCACCAGCGTCAGCCGGTCCATGATTTTTGCCGTCAGCGGCAGATGTTCGCACACATGAATGCCCGGAACTTTGGTGCGGATATGCCCGAATGGCCCGCGAATTTCGCTCGGTGCTTCAGGTTTTGGGTCCCACATGTCGATGTGGCTCGGCCCGCCGGAGAGCCAGAAAAGCACCACATTGGTCTTTCGCGTCGCCTGTCCCGTGGCCGCGGCCAGGGCCTTCTGCTGGAAGAGCGCTGGCAGTGAAATGCCCGCCAGCCCCGCGAGTCCCGTCTGCAAAAAGCCGCGCCGGGTCGAGCCGATGCGCAGCAAATCGCCGCCGGCCGGACTGAAAGCCTGTGAAATGCTCGTGGGGGTGGAACGGCTGGTTTTCATACGCGTATGGGCGGGAACCCTGATAACCTACGCTGCTAGATGGGCGGCCTTGCTTAGGCCGCCCAAATCGATCCCGCAGGGCAGGGGCGGCCCCCCTCCGCCCCTCCAGCCAAGTTTCCGTTTGAGCCGCCCCGGCTTTCGGGCTAGGCAACCGGCCACCATTTTCCCATGAGCAGTTCCTCCGCACATACCTACAAACAAGCCGGCGTCGATATTCACGAAGCAGCATCGCTGGTCGATGACATCGGCGTGCTGGTGAAGCGCACCCAGCAGAAGCGGAAGCTGGCAAATCCCTTCGGCCTGTTCGCCGCCGCCTACGACCTCAGCGCCTACAAGCACCCCATCATTCTCACCGGCTGTGACGGTGTCGGCACCAAGATCGAGCTCCTGCTCAAGCACGACCAGCTCGAAGCCGCCGGCAAAGACCTCGTCGCTATGAACGTGAATGACGTGCTCACCACCGGCGCGGACCCCATCATGTTCCTCGACTACGTGGGCATCCCCAAGATCCAGAAGACGCAGATCACCCGCATCATCGCTGGCATGACCGAATACCTGGAGGCCTGCAATTGCATCCTCGCTGGCGGTGAGACCGCCGAGATGCCCGGCATGGTGCCCGAGGGCATGGTCGAGCTCAGCGGCTTCGCCATCGGCGCCTGCGAAAAGGAAGACCTGCTCGATCCCGGCACCATCGCCGCTGGCGATGTGCTCATCGGCTGGCCCAGCGCGGGGTTCCACGCCAACGGCTTCAGCCTTGTCCGCCGCATCATTGAGAAGGAAAAGCTTCAGTTCAGCGAAGACGAAATGCGCACGCTGCTCCTGCCCACGCTGCTCTATCATGAGCAGCCCGCCGCTCTCAAAGCCGCAGGCATCCGCCCCCGGGCCATGGCCCACATCACCGGTGGTGGTCTGCCGGAAAACCTCGGCCGCATGTTCCTCAAGCGTGGCCTCGGTGCCAATCTCCGCATCCCCTTCTGGCAGAACGACGTCGTCCAGAAGGTTCTCCGCCACGCCGACCCAAAAGACGCCATCGACACCTTCAACATGGGCCTCGGCTGGGTCGCCATCGTCTCCCCGGCAGATGCCGACAAAGCCCTCGCCTGCGGCCAGAACGCCAAAATCATTGGCGAGATGGACACCAGCGCCGAAGTCCGCGTCGAGATCGTCTGAAAGATTGGCTGATTTGAGCAGTGAAAGGAGGCATGCACCGCCTCCTTCCTGCTCTTTCCTTTCTTTTCATCGGCCTTCTCAGCGCCACCGCGCAGCAGCCACCCAAGCCCAAGCCGCCGCCCAATCCATCCCTGGCACCCATCCAGGATGTTGCAGGATTGCCGCGCGTCCTCCTCATCGGAGACTCCATCTCCATGGGCTACACCTTGCCTGTGCGCAAGCTCCTGGAGGGCAAAGCCAACGTCCATCGCATTCCCACGAATGGCGGCCCCACCAAAAACGGCGTCGCCAGCATCGCCAAATGGCTCGGCACCGGCAAATGGGACGTCATCCACTTCAACTGGGGCATCCACGACCTCAAATACATGCCCGATGGCAAGCGCCAGGTCGAGCCCGCCGCCTATGAGGCCAATCTCCGCAGCCTCGTCGCCACCATGAAAGCCACGGGCGCAAAGCTCATCTGGGCCACCACCACTCCCATCCCCGAGGGCGAGCTCAATCCGCCCCGCAAGTTCGGTCAGGTGAAGGAATACAACGACATCGCCGCCCGTGTCATGGCAGAAAATGGCATCGCCATCGACGACCTGAACGCCTGGATCACGCCCCAGCTCGCCACTATGCAGAATCCCCGCGACGTGCACTACACCGCCGCCGGCAGCGACTACCTCGCCAAGCAGGTCGCCGCAGAAATCACCAAGGCGCTCGGCAAGTAACGCTGCCGCGCCAGCGTCCTGGAGTGCGCGGTCCTCCGGCGCTTTCGAGCGTCCTTGAGCTCGTTACAAAGACCGCCTCCGATTGTGCCATGCCTCTGCGAGATTCATGTGCATCTTGACCGTGCTCTAACCTGCGCGCTCGCCATGAATACCCCGCCACTGCACCGAGTCTTCGTCATGGCGCTCATCGCTTTGGTGAGCCTTGCGCCGCTCCACGCAGCGGATCCATCTACCAGCAACACCCCTGCCACCCAGCTCAAGGAGTCCATGCTCCTCCCCGGTGTCAGCGTGTCCCAGGGCATTTCCGAGATCACCGGCGTGGCCATCAGCCCGCTCACCGGCGTCAGCGTTGTTGGAGCATGGACCTATTACAAAACAGAGCCGCACCTGCGTCATCGTCTTCCTTGGTACTGCCACCCCGGTGTATGGGGCACAGGTTTGGCGCTGCTCGCCGTCTGCTTCTTGAAGGACTTTCTCGGGGCCGCCGCACCGCCGCTCGTCAAAAAGCCGCTCGATTTCGCCGAGCTCTTTGAAAACAAGCTCAGCGCCCTCGTCGCCAGCGCCGGTTTTGTGCCGCTCGTCGCCCTCGCCATGGCCCACTTCAATCAAGCTCAGCCCCAGGCTGTGAGCGGCCTCGCAGACTCAGGTCTCGCCGTCATCCCTCTTGCCAGTTGGGTCGATCTCACCGTGCACACCCCCTGGATCACCATTCCCGTCTCCCTCGTGGCCTTTGCGGTGGTCTGGCTTAGCGCACATGCCATCAATGTGCTCATCGCCCTCTCCCCCTTTGGCATCGTCGATGCCGGGCTCAAGCTCATCAAACTCGGCCTCATGGCCCTCGTGGCAGGTGCCACCTTCATTCATCCCTACGCCGGGGCCGCTGTGTCCCTGCTGCTGATCTTCATCGGCTTTCTCGTCGCAGGCTGGTCATTCCGCCTCACCTGGTTCGGCACCCTGATGGGATCCGACTTCCTGCTCGGCAGACGCGCTGAGCCGGCCGATCTCAAAGTCGGCGTCCGTGGCTTCCTCGCCCGTCGCACACAGGGCGTGCCAGGACGCACCGCAGGCCGTCTCAAGCACGATACCTCAGGCAGTCTGGTCTTCAGCTACCATCCGTGGCTGCTGCTGCCAGAGCGGCAGATCCCCCTGCTGGCGGAGAGCCCCAGCGTCATCTGCAAAGGTCTGCTCCATCCTTCGCTGGCCCACCGGGAGGACTCCGCCTCGGCTTCCACCCGCAGCGCTCTCATCCTGCTGCCACGCTATCGCGGGCTGGAGGACATGATCGCCCGCCATTTTGGTTGCCAGGAGGTCATGGACGGCGCCCTCATTCGCGGCTTCAAGGCCATGCGCCAGTGGCTGGTGGACATGCTCTCCTCCGGCAGAAAACTCGTGGAAATGCACCCCGGATGAACCTGAGGAGGGTTGCGCAGGCCTGAATCCCGCCTATCTACGCGGCCCGCTTATGCATAGTTTCCGCTACCACCAAGGCCAGCTTTTTGCCGAAAACGTCCCGCTTCAATCCCTCGCCGAGAAACACGGCACGCCGCTCTACGTCTATTCAAAGGCCACCATCACCGGCCATTTCACCCGTCTGGACGCATCTCTGGCAAAGCTGAACCACCTCATCTGCTATGCGGTGAAGGCCAATTCCAACATCGCCGTGCTCAGCACCATCGCCAAGCTCGGCGGCGGTTTCGACATCGTCTCCGCAGGCGAGCTCTATCGCGTGATCAAGGCCGGTGGCGATCCCGCCAAATGCACCTTCGCAGGCGTGGGCAAAACCCGCGACGAGATCGAGTACGCCCTCAAGCAGGGCATCTACTGCTTCAATGCCGAGTCCGAGGCCGAGCTGCACTACATCAATCAGGTCGCCGGAGAACTCGGCATGAAGGCCCCCGTGGCCGTCCGTGTGAATCCCAACGTTGACGCCAAGACCCACGCCAAGATCACCACTGGCAAGAGCGAAAACAAATTCGGCATCGACTTCGACCAGATCCTCGACGTTTACGCCCGTGCTGCAGCCAGCTGTCCCCATCTGGTCATCAAAGGCCTTCAGATGCACATTGGCTCCCAGCTCACCAATGTGGCTCCCTTCCTCGAGGCCGTGCAGAAGGTCATCCCCCTCGTCACTGAGGTGAAGGCCAAATACGGCATCGAGTTCTTCAGCATCGGCGGCGGCATTGGCATCAACTACAAGCAGAGCCTCGACTCTGGCGACGCTGCCTGGTGGCAGGAAAACGCCGAAGTCCACCCCCTCACCGTTCAGGCCTACGCCGAAGCGGTGGTGCCTCACCTGGAGCCTCTCGGCCTGCGCATCCTCTGCGAGCCCGGCCGCTTCATGGTCGGCAATGCCGGCGTCATGCTCACCAAGGTGCTCTATGAAAAGCGCGGTGCCGCCAAGGTCTTCAAGATCGTCGATGCCGGCATGAACGACCTCATCCGCCCCACCCTCTATGAAGGCTGGCACCAGATCGTCCCGCTCAAGCAGCCTGCAGACGCCACCGTGGAAAAGGTCGATGTCGTCGGCCCCATCTGTGAATCTGGCGACTTCCTGGCGCAGAATCGCGAAATCCCGCTCGTCAAAGCGGGCGAATACCTTGCCGTTCTCAGCGCTGGAGCCTACGGCTTCACCATGGCCTCCAACTACAACACCCGCCCCATGCCTGCCGAAATCCTCGTGGATGGAGACAAGGCCACCGTCGTCCGCGAGCGCCAGACCCTCGAAGACGTCCTCAAAGGCGAGCACCTGGCTTGATTAATAGGGAATTCTAGACCTCCATGCACATCGCCGATATTCTTCAGTCCCAGCGCCCCACCCTCTCGTTTGAGTTCTTCCCGCCGAAGACCGCCGAGGCTTTTGAGGCGCTTTATCAGACCATCGGCGAGTTGGAGGCCTTCAAGCCCTCCTTTGTCAGCGTTACCTACGGCGCAGGCGGTTCCACCCGCGAGCTCACCCACGATCTGGTGGTGCGTATCAACACCACCACCAGCCTCGATGCCGTGCCGCATCTCACCTGCGTCTGCCATAGCGAGGCCGACATCGCCGCCATCCTGGAGCGCTACGCCCAGGCCGGCGTCAGCAACATCCTCGCCCTCGGTGGCGATCCGCCCAAAAACCTTGCCGGTTACGACCGCTCCAAGGATGCCTTCCAGCACGCCGCCGACCTCGTCGCCTTCATCAAGAAGTTCAACGACAGCGGCGCACATCCGGACAAGCGCGGCTTCGGCATCGGTGTGGCGGGCTTCCCAGAAGGCCATCCTGCCACGCCTAATCGCGTCCTGGAGATGGACTACCTCAAGGCCAAGGTGGATGCCGGTGCGGACTACATCTGCACCCAGCTCTTTTTCGACAACCACGACTTCTACGACTTCCGCGAGCGCTGCCACCTGGCCGGGATCAATATCCCCATCATCGCTGGCATCATGCCCATCACCAGTGCCTCCGGCATGCGCCGCATGGCCGAGCTGGCCGCCGGTGCCCGCTACCCCGCCAAGCTCCTCCGCGCCATCCAGCGCTGTGGCAATGACGAGGCCGCCGTGCAGAAAGTCGGGATCCACTATGCCACCGAGCAGTGCCGCGATCTCCTCGATCACGGCGTGGATGGCATCCATTTCTACACTCTCAACAAATCGCACGCCACGCGCGAGATCTACTCCAGTCTCGGCATCCGTGACTCCGCCGCCGTGCGGCCGCATTCATGAGCGAAGAACTTCCTCTCATTGCCGCCATCGAGGCCGGCGGCACCAAGTTCGTCTGCGCCGTAGGCACCGGCCCTCACGACATTCGTGATGTCACCCGCATCGCCACCACCACCCCGGAGGAAACTATGGCGGGCGTCACGCGCTTTCTCTCCATGGCCAAGTCCAAGCACGGCCCCATTGCCGCCATCGGCATCGGTTCCTTCGGCCCCATCGACTTGGACAGAAACAGCGAGACCTACGGCTACATCACCTCCACGCCCAAGCCCGGCTGGCAGTTCACCAATGTCGTGCCCATGCTGCACGACCGCTACCACGTGCCAATTGCCTGGGACACCGACGTGAATGCCGCCGTTCTCGGAGAGTACCTCTGGGGCGCAGGGCAGGGGATGGATCCCCTCGTTTATATCACGGTCGGCACCGGCGTCGGCGGCGGCGTGTTGATGAATGGTCAGCTCCTCCACGGACTGCTCCATCCGGAGATCGGCCATCTGCTGGTTCCCCCTCCTCAAAATTCCTCCGCCATCCAGCACGCCTGCCACTGCCCTTTTCACAAGAGCTGCGTCGAAGGCTACATCAGCGGCACTTCACTGGCCTCACGCTGGGGTGTCAAAGCCGACTCCCTGCCCCCGGACCACCCCGCCTGGGAGGAGGTGGCGGACGTCATGGCGCATGCGCTCATGAATCTTACCCTCAGCCTCTGTCCCAAACGCATCATCCTCGGCGGCGGTGTCATGAGCCAGGAGCACATTCTTCCGCTCGTGCGTGGCCGTCTCACCAAGCTCAACAACGGCTACCTCCGAGTGCCGGAGCTTGATCGCGGCATCGATGACTTCATCGTCTCCCCCGGCCTCGGTGCCCGCTCCGGACTGCTCGGCGCTCTCGCGCTTGGCAAGTACGAGCTGGACCGTCACAACAACGGCGCAGCCGCTCCTGTCGGTGTTTGATCTGAGCGCTGTCTTGCAGGCGAGCTCTGCTTGCCTTCTTGGGGCATTCTGACCCTGTTTGATTAGGCGGCAAACCTGCCGTGTTGTCGGCGGCGTATGGATTTCTGTGTTGCTTGCAAGACGCTCGCGACCAGAGTTGATTTATTCCCATGAAACTGCCGCTCCTTTCAGCCGCTTTGCTGGTAATGGCTTTGCCTACTCTGGCCCAGCAGTCGGAAACACTGCCGGACACCCAGCCGCTGATCAAAGACGGGGACATCTCCGAGCAGATGCATGCGGCGGCGTTGGAAGACATGGATCAGCTCATCACCGATTCGGTGAAAACCCGTGCAAAGCACTGGCATCGCAACGTCTCTTCCCCGCAAGCTTACGTCGAGTCCATCCGTGAAAACCGCGAGCACTTCCGGCACATCATCGGTCTCAAGGACAAGCGCGTTCCCGTGGCGCTGGAACGCTACGGCGACGAGACCAATCTTGCCCTCGTCGGCAAGACCAAGACCTACCGCGTCTATCAGGTGCGCTGGCCGGTGCTGGAGCAGGTTTCTGGCGAAGGCCTGCTGCTGGAGCCCAAGGGCAAGCCTCGTGGTTACATCATCGCCATCCCGGATGCAGATCAGACGCCCGAGCAGATCGCCGGTCTTGCTGGCGGCGTGCCCGCAGAGGCCCAGATCGCCCGCCGCTTTGTGGAAAACGGCTTCGCCGTCATCGTGCCCGTTTTGATCAACCGCAGCGACGCTGGCTCCGGCAATCCGGCCATCCTCATGACGAACATGCCGCATCGTGAGTGGATTCATCGCCAGGCCTATATGATGGGCCGCCACATCATCGGTTACGAAGTGCAGAAGGTGCTCGCGCTTGTGGACTGGGTGAACATTCACCGTCACGACCAGATTGGCGTGGCCGGTTATGGCGAGGGCGGCCTCATCGCCATGTATGCGGCTGCGGTGGATACCCGCATCGACGCCGCATTGGTCAGCGGTTACTTCAAATCCCGCCAGCGTACCTGGCGCGAACCTCTCTACCGCAATGTCTGGGGCCTGCTCGCCGAGTTCGGCGACGCTGAGATCGCCTCTCTCATCGCTCCTCGCGGCCTCGTCATTCATTACACGGATGAGCCGGATGTGGACGGCCCTCCCGAGCCCAAGGGCAAGAAAAGCCAGGCCGCACCAGGCAGGCTCAGCACGCCTGAATTCGACGAAGTTGAGGAGGAATACCTGCGCATCGACTCCCTCGTGCCCGCCAGCCTGCAGCGTCGTTCGCTTGTGCGCAGCGATGCCGCTGCCGCCAACGCCCTGGCCAAACTCCTTAAGACCGACGCAAACATGGCCCTCTCCAAGGAACTGCCGCAAAACCTGCGCCAGACTTATCTGCCCGCCGTGCGCCAGCTCGCGCAGATGAAGGAGCTTGAGGCCCATGTGCAGCGTCTTCTTCGCGGCTCCGACCAGGTCCGCAATGAGTTCTATCTCTACAAGATCATGCCCGAGTTCCGCAACGAAGCCTGGACCTACGCCCAGTTTGCCGACAAAAAGCCGGACAAATTCATCACAGCTTCCAAAGAGTTCCGCAAAACTTTCTGGGATGACGTCATTGGTCGCATCGACTCACCGCTGCCCACCCCCAAGCCCCGCACGCGCAAGATCTACGACAAGCCCAAGTGGACAGGTTACGAGGTCGTGCTGGATGTCGGCGGCGAAGGCTTCGCCTGGGGCGTGCTCCTGCTTCCCAAAGATCTGCAGCCCGGAGAGAAGCGCCCCGTCGTCGTCTGCCAGCATGGCCGCAATGGCGTGCCGTCAGATGTCATCGAGGGAGACAAACCTGCTTACCATGACTTTGCTGCGCATCTGGCGGAACGCGGCTTCATCACCCTCGCGCCGCACAATCTCTACAAGGTTGAGGATCAATACCGCACCCTCTCCCGCAAGGGCAATACTGTGAAAGCCTCCATGTTCTCCGTCATGTTGCGGCATCACGAGCAGTGGCTGAACTGGCTCGCCTCGCTGCCGCAGGTGGATGAAAAACGCGTCGGTTTCTACGGTCTGAGCTACGGCGGAGAATCTGCCGTCCGTATTCCTCCGCTGCTGGACGGCTACTGTCTTTCCATCTGCTCCGGCGATTTCAACGACTGGACCCGCAAGGTGGCCACCACCGAGGACAAGCACAGCTTCATGTTCACCGACGAGTGGGAGATGCCCTACTTCAACATGGGCAGCACCTTCAGCTACGCCGAGCTCACCTACCTGATGTTCCCCCGACCCTTCATGGTCGAGCGCGGTCACCACGACGGCGTCTCCATCGACCCCTGGGTGGCCTACGAGTACGCCAAGACACGCTGGCTCTACGCCCAGTTTGGCCAGGAGGACCGCACCGAGATCGAGTTCTTCAACGGCGGCCATACCATCAACGGCCAGGGCACCTTCGAGTTCCTGCACAAACAGCTCAACTGGCCCAAGCGCTAGACCTGTTCTCGAAAAGAATGTCCGATTGAACCGGCGAGCGCAGCGGTCCCAGTGGCAAGGCGGGAGCGCCGCCTGCTATTTAAAAATAACAGGCAAGCGACCAACGCAGCCAATGGGGCCGCTCCGCCGCTCGGGCAAGGTGACAGGCTTTTCGAGGACTGGTCTAACGCCCCCATAGTGGTCCGCACAGTCCTCTGTGCGGCTCGCAAGCTCGCTGCGTTCCAAGCCACCCTTCGAATGCGCAGAATCCAGCGCTCGCTCCCGTCTGGCTACAGCTTCTTCGTCCAATACGTCAGCGTCTTCGGAGACTCCTCATCTTCCCCGATTTCCTTCCATACAAACGTGGCCTGCAACTCTGGATGCCGCACGTACCCCTGGCTGCGCCAGAATTCATCCAGCGGTCGATATCCCTGCGGACGCAGCGGGTGCGTCTCCGGGCGGTCCACGGCGCAGAAGGTGCTGAGCTTCAGACCCAGCGCTCTGGCATGCGCCTCACGACGCACAAAGAACTCCTTGCCGATGCCTTGGCCGCGATATTCCGGCAGCAGGATCGATTCGCCGAAATAACAGATTGTGGAGATGTCATAGCCACCCTCAACAAACGGGGCTTTGAATTCCGGACCCTCATCTGGCATCGGCAGGCACGTGGTGGCACCCACCACCTTTTCCCCATCAAACACCAGCACCACGAGGCTGCCCGCTGATCTCACATACGTGCCCAGGTAATCCCGCTCATTTTCCAGATTGCCGATGTAAAGATACGGATACTCATGAAAAACCGCGATGCGCAGCGCACCCAGAGCATCAATGTGCGGAGCCAGTTCGGCGCCGTGGAAGTTTTGCAGACGAAGCATGATCAGTGAGAAACGGGGGAGATGGAAAACTGTTCTGACATCGCGCGAATTTTGAGCCTCATGTTGGCCAGTCCGTTCAGGCGGGTGGGGGAGATCATTTTGGTGAAGCCACAGGCTTCCCAGACACGCGGCTCCACGGTCACTGCCTCAGCAGGAGTCACACCACTGTACAAATCGCACAGCAGCGAGGCCAGGCCCTTGACCATCGGAGATTCCGCATCGCAGGTGAATCGTGTCAGGCCTTCTGCGCACTCTCCATGCAGCCACACGCGCGAGACACAGCCCGGCACGAGATTGGCTTCTATCTTGAAAGCCGCATTCATTTTCATCGCCGTGCCACGGGATACCACGGCGTTCAGGCGTTCGTGCGGGTCGGGAATGAAATTTAAGTCGTCGATCAGCGACTGCTGTTTTTCCACAAGACTCATTTCAGCTTTGCCAGACGGCCCTTGCTCCAATTCAGCCCCGTCTGGATGGCCTCATCATTGGCGATGGCGGCTGCCAGCTTTTCCCAGATGGCCACGGCGTTGGCAAAGGCGGCCTTGGCTTCGGTCTTCTTGCCGGCGCTCTCGCTGGTGTGACCCAGAGAACCGTAAAGCTGAGCCAGCTGACTGGCCCACATGCGGCGCTCAGGAGTCAGTTTGTCTGTCATCGGCTGAGCCTTGATCAGGGCTTCAAGCGAGTCCACCGCCTGCTTCGCAATTGGGATGGCGGCGGCCGTCTTGTTGCTGTCCGCCAGCAGTTCGGCGTACTCACCGCGCAGCTTGGCCAGCAGGAAACCGTAGCGCACGTTCTCCTTGTCGTCGGCCAGGATCTCATTCACCAGCTCGATGGCGTCCTGCTTTTTCTTGCTGGCCTCTGCCGGATTCCCGGCGTCACGGGACAGTGAGGCCAGGGCGCCGTAGTTGCGGGCCAGCAGGTACTTTACCTCCGCCCATTCAGGCAGCAGGCGGTTGAGCTCCAGGAGGATCGGCACAGCCTGGTTGTGCGCTTCCTTGGCGTCCGCTCCGCTGAAGTGGCGGCCGATCAGTTCGGCCAGTTCGGTGTAGGCCTCAGCCAGCAGCAGCGCCTGATCCTGGTTGCGCGGGCTGCTGCCCAGCACCAGCTCTCCCATGTCCTTCACAGAGTCGATCAGCGTATTCAGCGCCTCCTCCACCTTCCCTGCATCACGCTGGCTGATGCCCTTGGCAAACTTGGCGCGGGCCAGGATGAATTTTTCGTCGGTGATCAGGTCATGCCCGATCTGCTTGGCATCCAGAATCGCCGGAACGCGTGCCAGCGCCTGCTCGGAATCTGCCACGTCGCCATTGCGCAGGGTGCGCAGTCCATACTCCAGCCAGGCACGGGCGCACTCGTTGCGCGCCAGACGGTTTTTGGGATCGGCCGCCAGCCCCTTGTCCAGATTGACGGTGGCTTCTTTGAGCAGAGTCAGGGATTCCACATGGCGTCCTTCACGGCCGCGGATGTCCGAAAGCAGCAGGCTGTAGCGTCCCAGCCACTGTTGGAAGAGGGCTATTTGTGACGCCTCCACCGCTCCTTTGCTGATCAGCTCGGCCGCTTGATCGCGTGCTTTGGTCAGAAAGGTGACGGCCTGCGTGGTGTTGCGCAGCTTGAGATGCAACTGGCCTATGTTGCCATAGGCGCGCAGGCGTTCGATGCCCAGGGCCGGGCTTTGCTCCAGTGCAGGCAGGCCGCGCATGCAGTAGGCCAGCGCATCATTGAGCTGCTCTTTCTGAAAGCTGGCTTCCATTTCATTCCCCGTGGGGGTCTGCAGCAGCTGTGTCAGGAACTGATCCACCGCATTCTGCGAGTTCTGCAAATTTTGATCTGCCACGACCTTGGCACTGCGTGCGGTGTCGCGTTCGCCAACCAATTCATCAATGCGGCTGTGCAGGGAGTCCGTCTCCATCTTGTGCACGTTGTTGATGCTGGCGATCTGGCTTTCTGCCTTCTGCAATTCACGCTTGGTCGTGAAGGCATACAAAAAGCACAGCACAAAAATGATCAGCAGGGAGATGGCGGCGGTCTGCCAGGTGAGCACTCTCTTGGCCTGCTTCTGCCGCTCGCGCACCGTCTGCTCGCGGGATTCCTCCAGCAGGTAGTCGCTTTCCAGCACCTCAAACTCACGCACCACCTCGCGCATGTCCACCCAGCGTGCGGCAGGGTTCAGGTCCAGCGCGCGTTCGATGATGTTGCGGCGGCGCTCCTCCCACTTGGACTGTGCTGTCTGTGGCCAGTAGATTTTCGGCTGCGCCTTGACGGCCGCCAGCAGGGCATTGCTGTCAATCTGCACGGCCAGTCCTGAGGCTGCCTTCTGGCGCGCACGCTCCACCTCAGTTTCCCACATTTCAGCACCGCGTGGCAGGGTGCCGTTCAGCAGGCGGTAAGCCAGCACGCCAAAGCTGTAAACGTCCCAAGAGGGCCCATAGCCGGCAAAGACGCCGTCTGGGTTCTCCGCCTGTTCGGGGCAGAGATGCACAAAATGGTCCGTCAGCTCCAGATGATGAATACCGCCCACCCAGCCCTGGGCAATGTCGCTCAGGCGGATCGAGGACTCAGGATCGTCCTCCAGCAGGATGTTGGAGGGCCGCAGGTTTCCGTGGGGAATGCCGTGCTTGTGCAGCCAGGAAAGCGCATCGGCCACCTCATAGATGTGGCGCCAGGCCTGTTCGGGCGGCAGGCCGGAGCAGGCAGACTCCAGCGTGGGCGTCTGCCACTGGCGTCTGCCGTGGCTGTCCTTCGTCATCACGCCCACCAACGGCATGACGCAGAAGTAGGGCGTCCGGTCAAAGCTGTAGTTCTCCACCGGGAGCACGCCTCGGTGGTGGGGCATCTGCTGCAGGGCACGGAAGGCGGTGGTCAGCGCCTTGCGATTGATCGCCATGGAGCTGAAGACCTTGACCGCGCAGGCTTTGCCATTGGATGCCACTGCGCGATACACGGCTCCACACCGTCCGCTGCCTACCAAGTCCTGCAATTCATGTCCGGCGATTTCGGGCAGACTCATGCGTGCTTCTGTTGTCTAGAGGATGGTGGTTGACCCTGATGCCGCCAAAAGTGGACTGGTGCAGCAATGGAGAAGAGTACGATGGGGGCGGAATGAGAAATCTCAAATCCAAATGCCACTTTGCAAAAAACGCATGCCATAACCCCCATTGAAGCCATGCTGGGCATGCACCGCATGAAAAACCGCAAACCAGTCCCGGAGTTCCGCCAGGAAATAGAGGCCATTTACGCCGAACTGGAACTTCGCCCGCTGCCTCGTCAGTGCGAGATGCGCACCGGCTGCTGCCATTTCCGTCTGGCCGGGCACACCCCCATGCTGACTCGTGGGGAGGCGCTGCATGCGGCCCAGGGGGTGCGGGCCAGTGGGCGCAAAGAACTTAAACCCCACCCCGATGGAGCCTGTCCGCTGCTGGGAAGAGAAGGACGGTGCACCATCTACAAACATCGCCCCTTTGGCTGCCGCACCCACTTTTGCGCGGAAGCTGGTGGCATGTACCCACGCAAGCACGTAGCTGACCTTATCCAGCGGCTGGAAGCCCTCGACGAGCGTCTCGGCGGCAGCGGCTCACGTCCGCTGGAGGCCGCCGTCAGCGATGCTCTGGCTGCTTTTTGATCAGGGAGCCGCGCAGTCACGGGCCTGTTTCTGGCTTTCCTCGGAGAGCTTGGCCAGCGGGTAGGCCACCTCGGCGGCGTTCAGCGGCATGCGCAATACCACATTGTCTCCGTCCAGACGCACGAAGCCGGCCTTGATCTTTTTGCCCTCCATGTTGGTCCAGCTCATTATGGGCGGGAGAGATTTTTTGGCTGCCACGGGCGTCATTTTAGGCGCATCTTTGTCAAAGCTGGCCCCTTCAGAGATCCATTCGGTGATCTTTTTGATGTCTGAGGTGGAGAGCTGCTCATCGGGCGGCATGTGGTTCTTGCCGTTGTTGACCAGGATTTCCAAGAAATGGCTTTCCGCAGGTTTGCCAGGACGGATCTGGGCCACGTCATTGTCCTTGATGTCCAGTTTGAAGGTTTCCAGGTCGTCGAAGACAAACCCTGCCTTTTTCTTCCCGGTTTTCACGCTGTGGCATTCGTAGCAGTTGCGCTCCAGAATGGGCTGGATGTCCTTCTTGAAGTCCGCCGCCAGGGCGGAGTAGGCTGCAAAAAGCAGGGTGGTGTACAAGGGGAGACGAAGCTGGGTCATGGCGCGCGTTTGGGACCATCTGCAACGTGCCACCCCGCTTTTCCTTAGCCAGCATCTTTTTTCCGTGTCATGTCATCCCATGTCCGATAACCGCACCGTCAACGCCCCCACCACTCTCCTGCCATATCTTTTCGAAAGCTGGCCAGATGTGAAGCGCACGCGCATCAAGCAGTGGCTGAAATACGGCAGCGTCCGGGTCAACTCACGTGCCGTGACCCGCCATGACCACCCGCTGGAGCCGGGGGACAAAGTGACTATCAAGGTGGAGCGAGCCCCTCGGACGAAGGCCGCCCCCATGCCTGCCGGGCTCAAGATTGTGTATGAAGACGAGGCCATCATCGTGCTAGACAAGGGCGCTGGCTGGCTGACCGTGGCCACCGATTCTGGCAAAGGCCGCACCGCCTACGCTGCTCTGACCGACCACGTGCGTGCAACGGATGCGCGCAACCGCGTCTGGATCGTGCACCGCCTGGACCGTGACACTTCCGGGCTCATCGTCTTTGCGAAGACGGAGCCCTTCAAGCGCATCCTGCAGCAGAACTGGCACAAGTTTGATAAAACCTATCTCGCTGTGGCTGAAGGGGTTATCAAGCGTGACTCCGGCACTCTACGCTGCCACCTGAATGAAGAATTTTCCCTGCGAGTGCGCAGTGTGCCGCCGGATGAAGACACCCGCGAGGCTATCACCCATTTCAAGGTGCTGAAGCGCACCCAGAACACCACCTTGGTGGAACTGAAACTGGAGACCGGCCGCAGGCACCAGATCCGCGTCCACCTCTCCGACATGGGCCACCCGATCGTGGGAGACAAGCCCTACGGAGCCGTCACGGACCCCGCCAAACGCCTGGCCCTGCACTCCAGCGAGCTCCACTTTGTACACCCCATGACCGGGGAGAAAATGGACTTCGTGCTGCCTCTGCCAGACCCTCTGGCCAAGCTGGTGTGACGATTTTGAGGGAGAAAAACCGCTTGCCGTGCGAGGCTATGCCGGTAACATCGCGCCCCTTTTGCCGGGCCACGTTGGTCAGGCCAAAGGGTTTTAACACTTAGCCCGTTTGACCGGATCAGCCTCAGGCTGAGCGTTTTGCGAACCAAATCGTGCGGAAGAACTGGCGTCAGATACCCTACTACATGTCAACACAGATCCTTGCCGAGCTCGTCGAAGCCGGCGTCCACTTCGGACATCAGACCAAGCGCTGGAACCCCAAGATGAAGAGCTTCATCATGGGCACCAAGAACCAGATTCACATCCTCAACATCGAGGAAACCGTCAAGCAGATCGACAAGGCCGCCGACTTCCTGGCCGACCTCGCCCGCCGCGGCAAAAAGATCCTCTTCGTGGGCTGCAAACGCCAGGCCCAGGAAGCCGTGAAGCAGGCCTCCGAAGCTTGCGGCCAGTTCTACGTCAATCATCGCTGGCTGGGCGGCACGCTCACCAACATGGAGACGATCAAGAAGAGCATCGCCCGTCTCAACTACCTCGAAGACATCGAGAACAAGCCCGAGTTCAAGCTCATGTCCAAGAAGGAGCTGGCCGGCCTGAACCGCGAGCGCATCAAGCTGGAGCGCAACCTTCGTGGCATCCGCCACATGGGCCGCACTCCTGACGCCGTGGTGATCGTGGACTCCGCCCGTGAGCACATCGCCGTGCACGAAGCCCGCCGTCTGAACATCCCGATCGTGGCCCTGGTGGACACGAACGCCGATCCGAACATCATCGACTACCCGATCGCCGCCAACGACGACGCCATCCGCTCCATCCGCATCATCCTGCAGAAGCTGATCGACCCCGTCATTGTGGCGACCGCTGAAGCCAAAAAGTAATTTTTATCCCCAAAACTGACCATGGCTGAAATCTCCGCTAAACTCGTCATGACCCTGCGTGAAAAGACCAACGCAGGCATGATGGAATGCAAAAAAGCCCTCACGGAAGCCGGTGGCGACCTGGAGAAGGCAGAAACCATCCTCCGCAAGAGCGGCACCATCAAGGCCGAGAAGAAGGCCGACCGCCAGACGAAGGAAGGCATCATCGCCTCCTACATCCACATGGCTGGCCGCATTGGCGTGCTTATTGAGGTGAACTGCGAAACTGACTTCGTGGCCCGCAATGAGAACTTCCAGGCGCTGGTGAAGGACATCTCCCTGCACATTGCTGCAGCCAACCCACGCTATCTGCAGCGCGAAGACATCCCAGCGGATCTCATCGCCAAGGAACGCGAGATCGGCGCTGAGCTGGTCAAGGGCAAGCCCGCGAACATCGTGGACAAGATCGTTGATGGCAAAATGGAGAAGTTCTACGCAGACAACTGCCTTCTGGAACAGGCTTTCATCAAGGATCCTGATCTTACCATCGCGAACCTGATCAAGGGCAAGATTACCGAATTGGGTGAAAACCTCGTCGTGCGCCGCTTTGTGCGTTACGCCGTGGGTGAAGACATCTAATCCATCTGGCTTTAGAAAATCACATGAAAGGCGGTCGGAAACGGCCGCCTTTTTTGTTTTTTGGAGCGGGCGAAAAGGCGCTTTTTTGTGTCGGATTCAGCAATGGGTGAATTGATATTAAGCTTTGCCAAAGCATTTGGCCCAATGTAAAATTTCTGTAATTGGCATATTTGCTATGCGTGGGAACCCACCCCTGGCCGCTCATGCCTGATCCAGCGTTCGCTCCAGCTTTCCGGCGATCTGTCCTGTTGCCTGAGTCCTAGGCACCAATGGCGGCAGCTTGCCGCGAGGTGGTATTTCGCATCTTCCTTCAACTTTCGGTTTCCTAGCTGGCCAGAAGACTCCATTCTGCGCGCCCGCTTTTTTGCCCCCTATTTGCCGTGAGCCAGTCGCATCCAACTGATGACCTTCGGGTCGCTGAAATCCTTCCTCTCATCCAGCCAGCCCTGCTCATGCATGAGTTTCGGCTGGGCGAACTGGAGTCCGCATTTGTCGAAGAGTCGCGCAAGCGTGCGGAGGCGATTCTGACGCTGAAGGATGACCGCCTGCTGGTGGTGGTGGGGCCGTGCTCGATCCATGACACGAAGTCTGCGCTGGAATACGGGCAGCACATCGTGCAGGCCCGCGAGAAATACGGCAAGGACCTGGAGATCGTGATGCGCGTGTATTTTGAGAAGCCGCGCACGACGGTGGGCTGGAAGGGCTTCATCAATGACCCGCATCTGGACGGGTCGTTTGACATCAACGCGGGCCTGCGTGGTGCGCGTGATCTTTTGATCAAGCTGACGAAGCGCGGGATTCCTGCGGGAACGGAGTTTCTGGATGTGATCACGCCGCAGTACATTGCGGATGTGGTGGCGTGGGGCGCGATCGGCGCGCGCACGACGGAGAGCCAGGTGCACCGCCAGCTGGCGTCCGGGCTTTCGATGCCCGTGGGATTCAAGAACGGAACGGACGGCGGCATTCAGGTGGCGCTGGACGCGATCGAAGCAGCCAAGGGGCAGCACTGCTTCCTGTCTGTGACGAAGGACGGCGTGGCCGCCATCGTGAACACGAAGGGCAACAACGCCTGCCATGTGATTCTGCGTGGTGGCAAGGGCGGCACGAACTTTGACGCCGCCTCCATCAAGACAGTGGCCGACCAGCTGACCGCACGTGGGCTGCCGGCGAGCGTGATGGTGGACTGCAGCCATGGCAACAGCCTGAAAGACTACCGCAAGCAGCCGATCGCCTCCGCCTCACTGGCTGAGCAGATTTCCGGTGGAAGCAAAGCGATCACGGGCGTGATGATCGAGAGCCATCTGGTGGAAGGCCGCCAGGACACCAAGCCTGGACAGCCGCTGACCTACGGGCAGAGCATCACGGACGCCTGTGTGTCGTGGGCGACCACGGAAGCCATGCTGGAGGAGCTGGCCTCCGCCGTGCGTGAACGTCGCAGCCGCAAATAATGACCTTTACCCGCAACTGCCTCGGCAACCTGGCGAAGTGCCGCATTCTCGTCATTGGCGATGTGATGCTGGACCACTTCATCTGGGGGCATGTGCGCCGGATTTCGCCGGAGGCTCCGGTGCCGATCGTGGAGGTGACGAAGGAGGAGTTTTATCCTGGTGGTGCGGCCAACGTGGCGCGCAACATTTCTCCGTTTTCGCCGAACACGCATCTGATGGGCCGTGTGGGCAAGGACATGGCGGCGGACAAGCTGCGCACGCTGCTGATCGAGGACCGGGTGGACCCGGCACCGCTGCTGGTGCATGAGACGCTGCCGACGATCTCGAAGGCGCGTGTGTCTGCACGGCAGCAGCAGATCGTGCGTGTGGACCGTGAGAAGCTGATGCCGCTGGCGGACAGCGAGCTGGCGGAGATCGAGCAACGGCTGCGCAAGCTGGCTCCGAACCTGGACGCGATCATTCTGGAAGACTACGGCAAAGGGTTTGTGACCACGGCGCTGATGGAGCTGGTGGCGAAGATCGCGGCTGAGCACAAGCTGATCGTGACAGTGGATCCGTCTCCGCGCAATCCGCTGCCGTGGGCCGGGGTGTCGCTGGTGAAGCCGAACCGGTTGGAGGCCTTTGCGGCCGCCGGGCTGGAGGATCACCTGCTGCCGGGGCCGCCGCTGCAAAACGCCGAGCTGCTGGAAGTGGGGCGTGTGCTGCTGGAGAAATGGAATGTGGCCAGCGTGCTGGTGACGCTGGGCGAGCATGGCATGATGCTGTTTGAGCGCGGCAAGGAGCCGCACCACATCCCGACGCGTGCACGCGAGGTCTATGATGTCTCTGGTGCAGGTGACACGGCGATCGCGCTGCTGACGCTGGCGCTGGCCGCTGGATTTTCGCTGCAGGATGCGGCGGACATCGCCAATCATGCGAGCGGCATCGTGGTGGGCAAACTGGGCACCGCGACATTGACGCCTGACGAACTGCTGGCAGCCTTCGCATCCAAACCATGAGCACCGATTTCGCCTCTCTTTTCAAGACCCACCTCAGCGAGCACCAGGACGCCATCGGCCGACTGAGTGCAATGAGCGAGCAGATCGCGCCGCTGGCTGAAGCCTGGCTGAAGGCACTGCGCGATGGCAAGAAGATCCTCTTCTTTGGGAATGGGGGCAGCGCGGCTGATGCGCAGCACCTGGCTGCCGAGCTGGTGGTGCGATATCGCGTCAACCGTCCGGCGCTGGCGGGGCTGGCGCTTACGACGGACACCTCGGTGCTGACGGCACACAGCAATGACTTTGGCTATGAGACGGTGTTTGCGCGGCAGATTGAAGCGCTGGCGCAGCCGGGGGATGTGGTGATCGGGATCTCCACCTCCGGGACGAGCAAGAATGTGCTGCTGGGACTGCAGGCGGCAAACAAGCGCGGGTGCGTGACGATCGCCTTCACGGGTGAGAAGGGCGCGGACTGTGCGGCTGAAGCGGCGCTGAGTTTCAAGGCACCGTCGGGTGTCACGGCGCGGGTGCAGGAGTGCCATCTGCTGATCGGGCACCTGCTGTGCGATGTGGTGGAGCAGGTGTCTGCGGAGTGAGTTTTTGGGGGAGCCTTGGGCGATACCGTGCGCGGTTGTGAAAATGAGTCTGGCAAAAGGCAGCGGTGGTTACCAAGGCGTCTCAGGGGCCTCGTTTTTTGGGAGGCGTCTTGTGTGTCCATGTGCGCGTGGTGACTGTGGCGGCATGGCGGATGGACGCTGCTGGAGGATGCGGTGTGATGAAGAGAGCGCTGGGTTTGCTTTCCGTAGTGGCTGTGATCTAACCCAGGGCTGCCTCGCCAAGGCTCGGCTCGCCCTGGGCTGAGTCCACAGCCCCTTTGGGGCTGGTGTGAAGTGATATCAGGCACGGCTGAAAACGGGCTCCATCTATGGATGCTGACACTTCATGTCGCGCGCCAGTGCTCTGGAGGAGAGTGCATTCTAATCTTACACGCTCATGCATCGCCCGGCGTTCTCGCAGATCCGCGAACACGCTGCGGGTGGGGGGATCAAGATGATCCCCCTCCGTCGGCTCGTGGATCCGCCTTCAGGTCCGGTTTCATCTCGATATGGTATGATACCACCATCTGTTGAAAACGGGTCTGTCTCAGAGGGAGAGTTTGCTGCGGAAGACTTGGGGGGCGGAGTCGTATTGAAGCGCGTTCTGAAAGCGGGGGCCGATGTGCGGCGGAGCGCAAGGCAGACGCTGCTGGTGAACGCGGTGTGATGTAGAAAGTCTTGGGTTTGCTTCCCAGCCGGTGGCTTGCAGAACCAGGGTCGCCTCGCTGAGGCTCGGCTGACCCTGGGCTCAATTACGCAACCCCTTTGGGGTTGGCGTAAAGAGGGGCTGAGTGACGAAAAGAGAACAGACCTGTTTTCAATGGGTTGTGGTATGAGAGGTTGGTGGCAAAGACGGAAGGAAAGTTAGTTAAAGTGATCACCCCGATCTCACACGCTCATGCGTTGCCCAGCGCTCTCGCAGATCTGCGAACACGCTGCAGGTGGGGGGATCAAGATGATCCCCCTCCGTCGGCTCGTGAATCCGCCTTCAGGGGCGTTTTCATCTCGACATGGCATGAGAGGTTGGTGGCAAAGACGGATGGAACTGTTGCCTATCGATTGGGGTGCTCATTACCCATGTTTGTGAGTGCAGAGCCAGCCTGGCTTAATGCTGGAGAAAAGCCTTTTGTGACATGAGATCGAATCCTATCATTACTATTTTGGTTGCGTTTGCGGCGGCGATTTATGCCATCGTGGATGTGATGATGGGGTATACGGGGCCGCTGGCGATTGCGGCGAAGTGGATGGGGATCGGGCTGGTGGTGGCGAGCTTTGTGAGGCCGAAGGCGGGGCTGTTCATCCTGGGCGTTTTGTGTTTTTACGGTGACTTCTACAAGAAGCTGGCGGTGGTGTACGGCACGGCGAGCATGCAGACAGTGATCGAGGTGCTGGCGATCAACATGGCGGTGGTGTGCGCGATCATTGCGGGGACGCTGAACAAGATTTTTCTCAACGGACGAGCACCGCACAAGTCGGTGATCATGGTGTGGCTGCTGAGCCTGTTCATCTCAGGGCTGCTGATGCTGACGGAAGGACCGCTGAGCGGACGTGCGCAGCTGGCGGTGAACGGGGGGCTGTATCTGGCGCTGGCGGGGGTGATCGGGTATCAGTATCCGAAACCGGGAGAGAGTCTGGCGATCAGCCGCCTGCACTACCTGCTGGGGATTCCGTGGGTGTTCGTGGCGGTGCACCAGTATTTTTATGGTTTTGCCGACATGGACTATGTGTATGCGCGGACGAACCTTTCCCCGGTGTTTTCGGCGCAGTTCTTCATGGAGAACGCGCGTGTGTTTGGACTGGCGGGGTCGGCTTCCGCGTATGGTGCGGTGACGCTGCTGCTGACGTACGGGCTGTGGCGGGTGTTTCAGCCGGGGACGCGAAAGGTGGGGTGGCTGATCGGGAGCGGGATTTATTTTATCGGGCTGGTGGTGTCCACGCAGCGCACGAGCCTGCTGCAGCCGCTGATCGTGCTGGTGGTGTGGAGGCTTTTCACCCACCGGTCGAGCACGCGGGCTTTTTATATGGTGACGGTCTGCGGTGCGGTGCTGCTGATCTCGCTGTCGAATGTGCTGCTGAACAGCCTGGAGCCGGTGGATGCGGTGCTGAGGCGAATCACGGGTGATCATGGGTGGGCGGCGCAGGTGGTGCGAGTGAGCACGTTTGCCGACCGTCTGAAGGGCTGGACGCGCCTGATGAAGCCGGAGAGCTACAGCTTGTTTGGAACGAAGCAGGGGTATGTGCAGGAGGTGACCTTTGATGACGATGACTATGCGCATGACATGATCAACAGCGTGCTGATGAACCACGGCGTGGTGGGGCTGCTGGCATGCATCGTGGTGATGGTGGTGGCGGTGAGGAAGACGCATGCGATGGTCTTCCAGGTGAAGGATGAGCGGGACCGGAGCACGCTGGCCTTTATTTTGGCGAACCTCACGATCAATCTGCTGCTGACAATGATGGGGGGCAGCAACATCCACACGGTGCCGATCAATCTGATCTTTGCGACGCTGGCCGGGCATGCGGTGGCGATCCTGGCGCGGCATGGGACGGCGGCGACTCAGGCGCCTGCGATGCCTGCACAGGTGGCACCGCGTGTGATGCCCTGGGGGATGCCAGATGCGGTGGAGCCTGGGTGGAGAAGGCCGTTTAAATGACGAATGAGTAAGTCCGAATGACGAAATAATGATGAAGCTCGAATGCGGATTGGGGGCGTGGTTGTGATATGAGACAGCTTGGGAGATGCGTCTGTTTTTGGGCATGGCGATGAGTGTGACAGGGGGACAAGTGCTGGCATCGTTACGCGATGGGAGGGGCTTCATATGTTCAGAGAGGTTTGCATTCGAGGGGTGTCGCTGCGCTCAACTCCTCGCTACAGGCTGGGATGGCTACGCCATCTGCTGGGGGCAAGCTGATGAGCGGTGTGATGTGATGCCGAGATGATGTTTTGTTTTGAGTGAAGTTTTGGTAGATATGGATGCTTCAGCCACAGTAACTGAGTCCGCGAAGGCGGGAGGGGGATCGCTGCTGCGGAGGCTGGTGGCGAACCTGGGGTGGCTGGGGGCGCAGAAGGTGTTTGTGATTCTGCTGGGCGTGGCTGCGACGGGGCTGGTGGCGCGGCAACTGGGGCCGACTCAAACTGGGCTGCTGGCGGAGGCGCAAGCGCTGGCGGTGTTGTTTGGCGTGGCGTCGATGGGCGTGGATGGGACGGTTTTTATCCGGCATCTGAAAAGCCACCCGGAGAATGAAGCGGGCATTCTGGGAGGCACGGCGTGTGTGCTGGCGGTGACGGGAACGGCGAGCTGGCTGCTGCTGGTGTGCTACCTGATGTGGGTGGATCAAGGACCCCTGCCTCTGCGGATGGCGGCGGCGGTGATCGGGCTGAGGATGTGCCTGATGTTTCCTGCGCCTGTGGCGCTGTGGTTTCAGGCTAAGCTGGACACACGCGAGGTGGCGCTGGCGAACACGGCGGGCACGCTGGTGTACCGGCTGTGGCAGGTGCTGTGCAGCCTCTCGGGATGGAGTGTGATCCGGATTGCGTGGGCGGATGTGCTATCTTTTTCGACCGTGACGCTGGTGTCTGTGCGGGCCTATTTGAAGAAGGGCGGGAGCGTGAGGAAGTGGAAGGCTGACTGGCGGAGCGGGTGGGCGGTGCTGGCGGAGTCTCTGCCGGCGCTGGTGGCGGCGTGTCTGGTGACTTTCATGTCGCGCATTGATGTGATCATGCTGCGTGCGCTGAAGGGCGAGGGGGAGGTGGGATTTTTCACGGCGGCGTCTTCGATTACGGAGAGCCTGATGTTTTTAAGCGGGATGATGGTGACGGTTTTCAGCCCGGTGCTGGTGAGGTCGTTTCATGAGGATGCCGCTGTGTATGCGCGGCAGAGCGCGGCGTGCACGCGGCTGACGGTGTGTGCGGGCTGGTGCCTGGCGCTGGGGATTTCCGGGATGAGTACCTGGATCATCGCGATTGTGTTTGGTGCGGCGTACCAGCCTGCGGCGGCGGTGCTGGCGGTGCATGCGTTTCTGCTGGTGCCAGCGATGCTGGGGGCGGTGACGCAGTGCCGGCTGACGATTGAGCGTAGGCTGCGGTGGCTGCTCATGATTTTGGTGGTGGCGCTGGTGCTGGATGTGGTGCTGAACCTGGTGCTGATCCCAAGAATGGGGGCTGCGGGTGCGGCTCTGGCGAGCGTGATGGCGGCGGTGAGTGCGTATGCCATTGTGCCGGTGCTGGTGCCTGCGACGCGGGGTGTGGGGCTGGTGGCGCTGGGCGCGCTGCTGATGCCGCTGCCGAGGCGCGGGGATGCGGGGGCGTTTGGGGGAACGGGGAAGATTTGAGGGGGCGATGGAGTGAACAGACGTTTTTCAATGAATCGTGGTGTCATGGGGCCTGCGGGGAATTTCCTGCGCTCCTTCAGAGCGCGACCTTTTGGAGGAATGTGGATGACATGTGCAAACCCAGGGCTTGCTACGCTGCGCCCTGGGCTGAGTCCTGCGGGCCTTTGGCCCGCGAGCTGCGAGTGATGAAGTGGGTGCTGTGTGACTGCGAGTGATTGAATGAAGATTGCGATGACATCGCGGTTGTTTTTTCCGCTGAAGGGCGGGGTGCCGGTGATCGTGAGGCTGCTGGCGAATGCGTGGCAGCGGCAGGGGCATGAGGTGAGGCTGCTGACGCGGACGGCTGCAGATGGGAGCGATGCGCCCGAGGCTGACTGCCCGACGATCCGGATGCCGACGACGGCGGATCTGCTGAGTGCGGCACGCTGGTGTGACGTGGTATTCCAAATGGAGGTGAGCCTGAAGATGATCTGGCCCTTCATGCTTTTCAGGCGGCCGTGCATCATCAGCCATCAGACGCATTTTGCGGATACGCCGCAGGTGTCGCTCTCCCGGAATATGCAGCGATGGATCGCGGCGTGCAGTCATCCGGTGGCGTGCAGCGAGGTGATCCGAAAGAGCTGGGGCGGGCATGGGATCGTGATCGGGAATCCGTATGATGAGGCGGTGTTTCATCTGCCCGGAGAAGAGGAGGCGAGGCCGAATCAGGTGCTGTTTGTGGGAAGGCTGGTGCGTGCGAAGGGGCTGGATGTGCTGCTGCGTGCGCTGGCCATCCTGAGTGCGCAGGGGCGAGCGGTGCACCTGCGTGTGGTGGGGGATGAAGTGCAAGATGGAGCCAGCCTGCTGCCGGAGTGGCGGCAGGAAGCTGCGAGCCTGGGGCTGGCGGAAAAGGTGACGTTTCTGGGAGGGAGGAACTCGGAGGAGATCGCTGAAGAGATGCGGCGCGCGAGGATCCTGGTGGTGCCGTCCACGTGGCAGGAGCCGTTTGGCATCGTGGCGCTGGAAGGGCTGGCGTCGGGGTGCCGAGTGGTGGCGTCTGCCGGTGGCGGGCTGAAGGATGCGGGAGGGCCTTTCGCGAGCTATTTTGAAAACGGAAATGCGGAGGATCTGGCGCGCGTGCTGGGGCCGCTGCTGGAGGCGCCGCTGCCGGATTGTGAAGATGCGGCGCTGTGCGGGCATCTGGAGCGCCACCGGGCCGAGGCGGTGGCGGAGAAGTTTGTGAGTCATTTTCATGCGGCGCTGGGACATCCGGTGGCGTGCGCGGCTTTGATGGCATGATGGGGGGATGTTTTTGAGAGTCTCGTTGTATTGTTGGCATGCGGAGTGGTGCTATGGCAGCGGCGGTGCGTTGAGGTCGCTGCTGGAGTGCGCGGCGAGCGGAGAAAGTCTTGGGTTTGCTTCCCTGTCAGCTGGTTGAGAACCTAGGGCGTCGCTCGCTGAGGCTCGCTTTGCCCTGGGCTGCGATAGGCCGCCCCTTTGGGGCTGAGAAGAGTGAAGCCAAGTCTAATACCACCATCTGTGAAAACGGGGCTGTCTCAGAGGGAGAGTTTGCTGCGGAAGACTTGGGGGAGCGGAGTCGTATTGGAGCGCGTTCTGAAAGCGGGGGGCGATGTGCGGCGGAGCGCAAGGCAGACGCTGCTGGTGAACGAGGTGGGAGAACAAGGTCTTGGATTTGCTTCCCAGTCGGTGGCTTGCAGACCCAGGGTCGCCTCGCTGAGGCTTCCTCCTTCGCTCTACGAGCTTCGGAGGACAAGCTGGCTGACCCTGGGCTCAATTACGCAACCCCTTTGGGGTTGGTGAAACAAGGAGTGCTTGGGCGGGAAGAGAATCGAACAGTTATCAACGCATCGTGGTATAGGGTGAGAGCGAAGATCGCGTTAAACAGTTGGCATTCATGGTGACCTTCTTGAGAGCTGGTCTTGGACCTGGGGTGACGCGGCTGCTGCTGGCGATGGTGGTTTTTGTCAGCCACTTCAGTGCGCTGGCGATTGGGGCACCTGCGGTGGCGTCGTTTTTTGCGCTGAGCGGGTACTGGATTGCGGGGCTGTGGGAGCAGCAGGGTGGTGATGGGGTGAGGCGCTATGCGGGCTTTGTGGTGAGCCGGTGGCTGAGGATCGCGCCGCTGCTCATCATTGCGATCTGCGGGCAGGCTTTCATTGATGCGATGCTGGGGGTGACGTCCCCGGCAAGCAGCGGACTCCTGTGGTGGGCGGCGCAGGGATTGATCGCAGGAAGTGCGAGCGCAGGGCTGGTGCTGCCGCAGCAGTGGTCGCTGGATGTGGAGATGCAGTTTTACCTGCTGGCACCGTTTCTGGCGCTGCTGGCTGGGAGGCTGCCTCGTGTGGCGGCGTGGGGGCTGGTGGGTGTGATGATGGCCCTTGGTGCGTGGATGTTTCATACAGGCACGGCGTTGAGCGCGGCCACGGTGCTGCCGCATGCGGGGTTTTTCCTGGCGGGGATGCTGTGGCGGATGAGGCCGCCGATGCCATGGGCTGGTATGCTGCAGTGGGGGCCAGTTTTTGTAGTGGCGGTGCTGGTGGCCGTGCCGAGTGTGAGGCCGCTGCTCAGCAGCCTGCATGTGACGGATGCCGCGCCACCTGAAGTGAGGTGTGCTCAGGCGCTGCTGATGATGGGGATCGGGGTGGCGTTTCTGCCGCTGGTGCTGCGAAGCGTGAGGGTGAAGTCCTCGAAGCTGGATCGCTGGATCGGGGATCTGGCGTATCCGGTGTATCTGTTTCACTGGTGGTTCCGGAGCGTGGTTTATCATTTGAGGCCGGCGGATGCGACGGCGCTGCACAAGCTGATGGACACGGGGATGGCGCTGGTGGGGACGCTGGTGGTGTCTGCCGTGATGCTATGGCTTGTGGACGGGCCAGTGCAGCGCTGGCGACGAAGGCTGGGCGGTGGTGGGGCCGAGCCGGTGATGGTGCATGTATGAATTTAAACTGAGCTTCTCATATTCGATGAAACTGCTACGCCGATTTTTACGACGCTATCTTCTGACTGCGAACACGCTGCGATATCGCGTGGAGTGGCCGAGGGTGAGGGATGCTTTTTTGAAGGTGCCGACGGGAGGAACGTTGTTTGACGGAGGGGCGGGGTCTGGAGAGTTTCTGCGGCTGGCGCTGAAGGCGGGCTTTGCGCAGAAGGTGATCGCGCTGGAGTATGATGCGCAGAATTTTGCGAGGCTGGAGGAGAACCTGGGTGATGAGCCGAGGGCGAGGCTGATCCGGGGCTCGCTTCTGGAGGTGCCGCTGGAGGATGAGTCGGTGGACCTGGTGATGAGCACGCAGGTGATCGAGCACATCGCTGAGCATGAGAAGGCGGCGGCGGAGCTGTGCCGGATATTGAAGCCGGGAGGGCATGCGGTGATCACGGTGCCGCATCCGCCGGAGCCGTTTCCGAATGATGACCACTGCCGTGAAGGCTACACGGCGGAAGAGATGGCGGCGCTGTTTGCGCCGTATGGAATGACGGCGCTGCATACGGACTACTTTCTGGTGCGAGGCACAACGGACCGCCTGCTGGCGGCGTGGAAGATGCCGATGCGCGGTGTGTTTATGCCCGTGGCGTGGGCGGATGTGGAGACGCACCTGAGTGCGGCGGAGCGCAAGGCCGGAACGCCGTTTGGAATCCTGACTCTTTTCCGCAAGGAGCGGACGCATTGAAGCTGCTGATCATTGATCCGAATGTGAGCGTCTCCAGCCCGTCGATGCGCGGGGTGGTGCTGGCGCTGCCGTTTTTGGTGCAGCGAGGATGGAGCATCGAGGTGTGGTGCTGGGAATGTGATGAAGGGCTGCCAGTGGATCGAGTGGTGAAGCTGCCGCGTGTGGGGAATGTGCCGGCGCTGGGGCTGCATGTGTTTGGCTGGTGGGCGCAGAGGCGGCACCGGCAACTGGGTCGGGTGGCGGATGTGGTGATGAGCATCTCGCCGTATGAGCCTAACTGCGATGCGTGTCTGGTGCAGTTCTCCCCGTTTGACTGGGAGAGACGGCAGCGGGTGCTGGGGATGGAGTCGATGCGCGATGTGTATGAACGTGCGGTGAATGCGCTGGGGCTGTGGGTGGCGCGGCGCTTTTTCCGCCGGACGACGGCGCGGGTGGTGATGGCGGTATCTGAGGCGGTGGCGAATGATCTGCGCGAGGAGAACGCTGCGCTGAATGTGCGCCTGCTGCCAAACAGCTATGATCCGAGGCGGTTTCATGCGGGAGTGAGGGATGCGTTTCGAGGTGAGACGCGCAGGCGGCTGGGGTATGAAGAGGCGCAGCGGGTGTTTGTCTTTGCGAGCACGGGGCACTACCGGCGGAAGGGATTTTTTCTGGCGGTGGAAGCGATGAAGGAGCTGCGTGTGAAGCACCCGGAAGCGCGGCTGCTGGTGGTGGGCGGAACGCCTGCGCGGCTGGCGGCGCTGAAGAAGGAGCTGGGAGAAGAGTGCGAGTGGATCAGCTACACGGGGATGGTGACGGATGTGGAGCGCTACTTTGCGGCTGCGGATGCGTTTCTGTTTCCTTCCTATTCGGAGGCGTTTGCGCTGGTGGAGGTGGAGGCGGCGGCATGCGGGCTACCGCTTTTTCTGACGCCGCATCATGGGGCGGAGATGATCCTGGAAGAAGGGGGGAACGGAAGGCAGATCCCGTTTGATGCAAAGGGAGCGGCGAATGTGCTGGCGGAGTTTTTAGATGGGAGCTGGAAGCCGCAGAAGGCGATGATGAAGCATGCGATCGACAGCGAGACGTATGCGGTGCGGCTGGATGAGATGCTGAAGGAGGCGGCGGCATGAGTGCGGGAAAACCGAGGCTGCTGATGGTGGGGCACATGTATGCGACCGCCTTTAACCGGAGGAAGCTGAATCCGCTGGCGGATGATTTTGAAGTGACGTGTGTGACGTGGGAGCTGAATGAGACGAAGCTTTTTGGGCTGCCGCTGGCGGTGTTTGAGAAGGAGGATCATGAACCGCGGTATGAACTGGTGCGGCTGCCGGTGTGGCCGAGGCGCGCGGGCATCACCCGGTATGTGCATGAAGGGCTGAGCCGGGTGATGCGCGAGAAGGCGTATGATGTGGTGCTGGTGGACAGCGAGCCGTGGGGGCTGATCCGGTGGCAGGTGTGGGCGATGACGCGGATGATGCAGCCGTGGGCGATGTTTGGTGAGTTTACGTGGGAGAACGTCGAGCGGTGCGGGCTGAAGGGCGGTGTGCTGTCGGTGATCTACCGGCTGGCTGCATGCACGCATGATTTTTCAATCTCGGGCAACCAGGCGTGCCGTGCGATCCTGCTGAAGCATGGGGCGAAGGCGGAGATGAATCTGGTGGCGGCGCAGCTGGGGGTGGAGAGTGCGGATTTTCGCCCGGCGACTGCGGCTGAGAAGGCTGAACTGCGGGTGAAGCTGGGTGTAGCGAAAGAGGGATTTCTGGTCGGGTTTTGCGGAAGGCTGAATGCCGAAAAGGGAATCCGCGAGCTGCTGGCTGCGGTGGAGGAGGTGCGTGCGCTGATGCCGGAGCGTGACGTGCGGCTGGCGCTGCTGGGGCACGGGCTGATGGATGATGAGCTGAAGGCGATGCGGGCGGAGAAGCGGTGGCTGGATGTGCTGGCGCCGAGGCCGCACCGTGAGGTGGCGGAGTTTATGCGTAGCCTGGACCTGTTTGTACTGGCGAGCAAACCGGTGCACGAGGGACCGAGCGTGTGGGAGGAGCAGTTTGGGCATGTGCTGATCGAGGCGATGGCGGCGCGTGTGGCGACGCTGGGCTCTGCGAGCGGGGCGATCCCGGAGGTGATCGGGATGGAGGAGGCGGTGTTTGCGCATTCGGATGCGAAGGCGCTGGCGGATGTGATGGCGCGGTGGGTGCGTGATGATGAGGGCAGAGAGAGGCTGGCGGAGGCGCAGCGGCAGCGGACGCTGGCGAACTACACGCATGAGGCGCTGGGGCGGACGTGGAGTGATTTTCTGCTGAAGAACCTGAAGAAGAGGAGGCTCGTGAGCTGAAGATGGAGGCTATGTCTTTTTTTGAAAAGCTACGACGGGCTGTGCGCGATGCGCTGCCGCCTGCGCTGGGGCTGTGCCTGACGCTGCGGGCGAATCCGCTGCTGGGGCTGGCGTTTTTGATCTTCCGCCGACGGTTTCATCTGGGTGGTATGGTGTTTGAGGTGCCGCTGGAAGGACGGAGCTGGAGCTCGCTGGCGACGTATTGGTTTGATGATTACGAAGCGCCGGAGAGGGAATTTTGCCAGAAGCTGATCCGAGCGGAGGACCGGGTGTGCGAGCTGGGCGGGTGTCTCGGGATTGTGTCGATGACGATCAATCGCAGGCTGGCGGCGCCGGAGGGGCATGTGGTGCTGGAGGCGAATGCGGAGCTGGTGCCGTTTCTGGAGAGGAACCGCGAGCGGAACGGAGGGCGATTTTCGGTGATGCATGCGGCGATCGGAGATGGGAATCCGGTGGCGCTGGATGTGTCGCATGGACTGCTGACGAGCACGCGTGCGGAGGGTGAGAAGGCCGGGAAGATGGAGATGGTGGCGAGCTGCACGCTGGAGGATCTGTGTGCGAAGCGGGGGCCGTTTGATGTGCTGGTGATGGATGTGGAGGGGGCGGAGCAGCAGGTGATTTTGGGTGAAGGAGAGGCGTGGCGCGGGATGAGGCTGATCATTTTGGAGTGGCATCCGCCGCTGATCGGGATGGAGATGATCGAGCGCGGGAGAAGGGCGCTGGAGGGGGCGGGCTTCCGATGCGTGGAGAGTCGGCAGGGAGATCTGCATATTGTGGAAGCATGGGAGAAGCCGGAAACATGAGTGCTGACGTGATGTGGCTGCCGGCATCGCCGCTGGAAGGATGGGCGAGCATGGACCGATACTGGCGCGAGCTGGAGAGGGTGGTGTGTGAAGCGCCGCCTGATGATGTGAGGATCGGTTGTGTGCTGAAAGGAGCAGCGCCGATGAAGTCGGCGGAAGGAACGAGGATGCAGCGGATGTTTGAAAAGTATGTGGCGTATCCTTTGCGGGCGAAACGAGTGCGCGCGCCGCTGTGCCATGTGCTGGATCATAGCTATGCGCATCTGCTGAGGCATCTGCCGCGAAGTGCGCGGAAGGTGGTGACGGTGTTTGACCTGGTGCCGCTGGAGGATCCGGGGGCGCTGAGTGCGGCACAGGTGGAGAGGTTTCGACGCACGGTGCAGAACCTGCGGCTGGCGGATCATGTGATCTCGATTTCGGAAGAGACGCGGAGGAAGCTGGGGACGATGCTGGGGATCGAGCAGGAGAGGGTGACGGTGGCGGTGCCGGGAGTGGATGCGGCGGCTTTTCAGAAGAAGGTGGCGGAGGACAATGCGGTGAGGCGGAGGCTGGCGGGAATGCCGGGGGTGATTTTGTCGGTGGGGAGCGCGGTGAAGCGTAAGAACCTGGAGTCTCTGCCGGGGATGTTTGAGCGGATGCGCGGGGCGTTTGAGCAGCGGCATTGTTGCTTTGTGCGAGCAGGGGAACGACTGCCGGAGGGGCTGAGGCGGGAGATCGTGGCGGTGACTGGGGAGGATGGGTTTGTGGAGCTGGGGCCGATTTTTGGAGAGGATCTGGTGGCGGCGTATCAGGCGGCGCGAGTGCTGATTTTTTCTTCGACGCTGGAGGGGCTGACGTTTGTGATTCCGGAGGCGATGGCGGCCGGGTGCACGGTGGTGACGAACCGGCTGACGGCGAACCCGGAGGCGGGTGGTGATGCGGCGCTGTATTATGATGAAGGGCAGCCTGAGTCGGCGGCACGGCAGCTTTTGATGATGCTGGAAAATGACGAGGAGCATGCGAAGCGCCGTGAGCTGGGACGCAAACGCGTGGACGAGTGGACGTGGAAGCGGCACTTTGAGACGGTGATGGGAGTTTACCGCCAACAACTGAAACGAGCATGAAGCGCCGTGGTGTCATATCGTGGTGCCTCGTGGCCGCCGGGCTGGTGCTGCTGATGGTGGTGCAGCCGTATGCGGCGGGGTACGGGCCTTTCCGGCGCACGATTTTTCAAGAACTCATGATGCAGTGGCGGAATGCGACGTGGCAGCATGGGGCGCTGGTGCCGTTTATCGCGGGCTATCTGCTGTGGCAGCGGCGGGAGGAAACGGCGCGGCTGCCTGAGAAGAGCAGCGCCTGGGGGATGGGATTGATTTTGTTTGGGCTGTTTCTGTACTTTGCGGGGTTCAGGGCGAATGTGTTTTACTGCGGCTATGCGGGGATCATGACGTTGGTGGCGGGAGCGGCGGTGTGGCTGGAGGGGAAGGAGCGAGCGAGGAGAAGGTTGTTTGCGTGGCTGGTGCTGGGTTTCATGTGGCCGCTGCCGTTTCTGGAGGAGAGCCTGGGCTACCAGATGAGGCTCATGATGGTGAAGACCACGGGCTTTGTACTGAACGGCGTGGGTGTGGAGTCGCTGGTGGCGGGGACGGCGCTGCAGTCGATGCCGAATGTGGAGCTGGGGAGGAAAGCAGGGCAGCTTTTCAGCGTGGGGATCGCCGCGCCGTGCTCGGGGATGAGGTCGCTGTTTGCGCTGCTGGTGGTGGGGGTGCTTTTCAGCTATTTCCGACAGCGGGTGATGTGGAGGCGGGCGGTGCTTTTCAGCACGATCCTGCCCATCGCGATCGTGGCGAACATGGTGCGCATTTTGGTGCTGATTTTTGCGGCGATGATGTTTGGGCAGCAGTGGGCGATCGGAGATGCGGAGAAGGAGGTGTCCACGTTTCATGAGCTGACAGGCATCGTGGTGTTTCTGGTGGCGCTGATGCTGCTGCAGGCGGTTTCATGGCTGCTGAACCGCTGCTGTGACGGGATGAGAGGCGGGCGGTCGCGAACGGTTTCACGTCAGGTGTCGGCGCAGGTGATATGACAACGAGAGCGGTCATCGTTTTAATGCTGTGCGGGATGACGGTCCTGCTGTGTCAGTTTTCGCCGCAGCCGAAAGGAGAGGGCGCGGCCGGGGTGCTGGCTGAGCTGCCGATGGTGGCGGGGGAATTTGTGGGTGACAAAGAGGAGGCGAGCGAGAGGGAGCGAGAACTGCTGCCGGCTGACACGATCATCGTGAAGCGGGCGTACCACACGCCAGGGAGGGGGCAAGGGGGCGCAGATCTGGCGCATGCCTCGCTGGTGATCGCGGGGAATGACACGCGGAGCATTCACCGGCCTGAAGTGTGTCTGGACGGGCAGGGGTGGACGATCACCAGCGCGGTGGTGCGTGAGGTGAAGATGAACTCGGGGGCGGTCTTGAAGGTGAAAGACCTGAGCATTCAGCGTGAAGTTTTGATGCCCGACCGGACGAAGCTGCCGCTGAGGGCGCACTATATGTACTGGTTTGTGGGGGATGACATCAGCACGCCGAGCAATCTGGAGAGGCAGCTGATCAGCCTGAAGGACAGCGTGCTGCGGAATGTGAACCACCGCTGGGCGTACCCGTCTGTGATGGCGAGGGTGACGGACAACCTGTCGCCACAGCAGAGCGGTGAGAGAAAGCGCGATGACGAGGAGACGGTGAAAATGATTCTTTCGCTGATCCGCAGCCTTGCGCCGAGGATTCAGAAGGATTTGATGAACGCACCATGATTCAAAAGCTGCTCGATCATCTGCGCCCACTGGGGCGTGTGGCTGTGGCCTACTCGGGAGGGGTGGACAGCACGCTGGTGCTGAAGGCCTGCCTGGATGCGCTGGGGAGAAAGAATGTGGTGGCGCTGCTGGCGGTATCGCCCAGCCTGCCGCAGAGCGAGAAGGATGAGGCGGTGGCGCTGGCGAAGTCGATGGGTGCGAGGCTGGAAATGCTGCCGACGCTGGAGGTGGAGGATCCGGCGTATCAGGCGAATGCGCCGAGCCGCTGCTACTTCTGCAAGGATCATGTGTACCGTGCGCTGCGGAAGTATGCGGAGCAGCATGACATCATGCATGTGCTGGACGGGATGAATGCGGAGGACACGCTGGATGTGCGGCCGGGGAGAGCGGCGGCGCGGGAGCTGAAAATCCTGAGCCCGCTGCATGATCTGGGCTTCAGCAAGAAGGATGTGAGAGAAGCGGCGAAGGCGCTGGGGCTGCCGAACTGGGACAAGCCAGCGGCAGCGTGTCTGGCCTCCCGCGTACCGTATGGCACGAGTGTGACGCCGAGGCTGCTATCGCAGATCGAGCGGGCGGAGGCGGCGCTGTTTGACCTTGGGTTTCGAGAGCTGCGGGTGAGGCATCATGGTGATGTGGCACGGCTGGAGGTGCCGGAGGGAGATCTGATGCGTGCTTTGCAACAGAGGGAGGATATCACGAATGCGCTGCGTGCGACGGGGTACACGTATGTGACGCTGGATCTGGCGGGGCTGAGGTCTGGCAGCATGAACGAAGTGCTGAAAGGACGGACGGCATGAACGAAGGGAAGCTGGGAGAGCTGCTGGGCCAGGTGGCTGCGGGGACGCTGAGCGCGGAGCAGGCGCTGGAGCGGCTGCGGGTGCTGCCTTTTGCCGAGGCGGGGCAGGTGCTGGCGGATACGCACCGGATGATACGGCAGGGGTTTCCCGAGGCCGTGTATGCGGAAGGAAAGACGCTGGAGCAGACCTCGGATGCGCTTGCCGCGCTGGTGGCGGCGCATGGATGCGCGCTGGCGACGCGAGTGAATGCAGAGGCGGGCGAGATGCTGATGCAGCGGTTTCCGACGGGCAGCTATGATGGTGTGTCGCGGCTGTACCGCATCGGACGAATGAGCGGTGATTTTAAAGCGCTGACAGTGGCGGTGGTGTGTGCAGGGACTTCGGATGTGCCGGTGGCGGAGGAGGCGGCGCAGACGCTGGAGTTTGCGGGAGTGAGTGTGAGACGAATCACGGATGTGGGCGTGGCGGGGCTGCACCGGCTGCTGGCGAGGCTGGATGATGTGCGGGCAGCGAGCCTCGTGATCGCGGTGGCGGGGATGGAGGGGGCGCTGCCGAGCGTGCTGGGCGGGCTGGTGGCGGCACCGGTGATCGCCGTGCCGACGAGTGTGGGTTATGGTGCGAATTTGCAGGGGGTGGCGGCACTGCTGGGCATGCTGAACTCGTGCGCGAGCGGGTTGAGCGTGGTGAATATTGACAATGGGTTTGGCGCGGCGATGGCGGCGATACGGATGCTGAATGTGATGGTGAAGGCGTAGCGGGGCGCGGGCTGACAGCGGAGCCAATGCGCGGCGGAGCGCGAGGCAGACGTCCATTCTTCGCTAAAGCTACGAAGGACAAGCTGCTGGTGGACTCGGTGCGTGAAGAAAGTCGTGGGTTTGCTTTTCCGGGTCTCGTGTGCACATACCCAGGGTCTGCCTCGCTGAGGCTCGGCTGACCCTGGGCTCAATTACGCAGCCCCTTTGGGGCTGGTCTGGATGCGGGGCGATTGTGCGAAAGAGAACCCTATCCCGATGAGAAGTGTGAATGCGCTGGCCTTCTGAAACTTGCTGGGCGGCTGAAAATCTCTCGCATACCTCCGGCATGCGCCCCTGAAGAGAACTGTGTTTGTTTCGGAGTCCGGTGGTTTCCGCTGCACCGCTTCGCGGTTTCGCTTCACCACCGGCTAATTTCTTTGCTCCCTTCAGGAGCCCGGAGCGAGGTTGTCTTGCCTGGTTGCCGGCAGGCTGCGGCGGATCGCTGACCGTCACTTGATTGGATGAATCTCGACACTTGCGGTTACGAGACAATCCTTCTCTTTCGGAGCCAAAGTTTTGCGAGTCTGATCCTTGTTGAAAAGTAGTCCTTAACGATCATGTCCTTGGAAGACGCGCTTTATCCGCTGCTCAAAATGTATGAGGCAGCGCCGCAGGTGATTAAGTCGCTGGTGGGGCGGGTGTATCGGGCGATTCCGGCTTCGCTGAGATATGGTGCGGAGTATGCGAGGTTTCAGCGTGAGGCGCGGGAGGTGGAGGGGTGGGATGCGGAGGCGATCAGGCGGTATCAGATCGCGGCTTTGAGGGAGTCGCTGATGGCTGCGGGGAAGGCGCCGTTTTATGCGGAGCGGTTTGCTGCGTGTGGAGTGGATCCGGCGAAGTTTGAGGCGCTGGAGCAACTGGCGGACTATCCGCTGCTGACGAAGCAGGACATCCTTTTGAACCGGGAGCGGATGGTGAATCCTGAGAGTGATGCCGGGCGGAGGCTGTATATCACCACGGGTGGATCGAGCGGGGTGCCGGTGGGGTTTTATCTGGAGAAGGGGGTGAGCCGGCCGAAGGAGCAGGCCTACCTGGAGGCGCAGTGGTCCAGACGCGGGTATCGCTCAGGGGACCGGGTGGCGGTGATCCGAGGCGGGGTGACCTCGAGCCGGTCGGCGGGGGACATCAGCTATTACGATGCGACGCGGAACTGGCTGATTTTATCGTCGTATCATCTGACGCTGGAGCGGCTGCCTGAGTATGTGGAGGCGCTGAATCGATTCCGCCCGCAGCATCTGCATGCGTACCCCAGCGCGGCGCTGATGCTGGCTCGGGGGCTGGAGCAGACGGGGCAGAGGCTTGGGTTTGAGCTGACTTCGCTGCTGTGTGGGTCGGAGAAGCTGAGTGCGGAAGCGCAGAGCTATCTGGAGGGCTTTTTTGGCGCGCGGGTGTTTCACTGGTACGGGCACAGCGAGCGCGTCGTGCTGGCGGCGCAGGGGCGGGAGTCGAACGAGCTGCAATTCTCGCCGACTTATGGGTTTGTGGAGTTTGGCGAAGCGGATGCGGAGGGGAACCGGGAGATTATTGGGACGTCGTTTCATAATCGCGTGATGCCGCTGGTGCGGTATCGGACGGGGGATTATGCGAAGGTAACGAACGAGGTGGTGACGGAGGTGGTGGGGCGGGATTATGAGTTTCTGGTGAGCGGGACGGGAAGGCGGATTTCGCTGACGGCGATCAACATGCATGACCGGATTTTTGACGGGCTGCTGGCGGTGCAGTTTTTTCAGGAACGCGCGGGCGTGGTGGAGTGCCGGTATCAGCCAGGGCCGCGGTGGCAGCGAGAATCCGAGGGGGCGATGCATGCGGGGCTGATGCGGAAGCTGGGGGATGATTTTGTGCTGGAGATGCGGGAGGTGAAGGAGGTGGAGAAGACCCCGGCGGGGAAGCATAGGTGGCTGGTGACGCTGATGGGAGGATGAATGAGGGAGCGTGTGCGTGCAGGAAGTGGCAGGTACGTGAGTGCTGGCATCGCTACGCGATGCGAGTGCCTTTGTGAGCGTGGATGCTTGGCGTTCGAGGGGTGTCGCTACGCTCAACCCCTCGCTACAGGCTGGGATGGCTACGCCATCCGGAGATGTGTGTTCATGCTCTCGCTGAGCAGGGTGGATGAAGTGGAGAAAAAACAAATTTAGCAGGAGCAGGTGGCTGGTGAGCAAGCTGGCAGCGGGCTGAGATCAAAGAAGATGAATCCTTTTATACCTATGTATGGCACTGTGCTGGGAACGCGGCTGGATGTGACCGACTATGAACAGGCGCTGAACCATGTGGTGGCGCTGGCTCGATGCGGAGGCGTGGCTGCGGTGGCGGCGGCCAACACGCACCTACTGGCTGAGGCGGCGGCGAATGCTGACTTTGCCGCAGTGCTGAAAAGCTTTGATGTGGTGCTGCCAGACGGAATGCCGCTGGTGTGGGGCTTGAAGCTGGATGGACATGACATCAAGGAGCGTGTGTACGGGCCCTACTTTATGCAGCATGTGCTGCGGCATGCTCCTGCGGGACTGAAGCACTATTTCTTTGGCGGCACGAAAGAATGCCTGAAGAGGCTGGAGGAACGAGCGCGTGAGCTGAATCCGCAGGTGTGCATCGCGGGAGCGGTTTCGCCGCCGTTTGGGCGCTGGGATGACGAGACGGAGACGCGGCTGATCGACGAGATCAATGCGGCGGATGCTGACTTTGTCTGGATCGCTCTCGGAGGGGTGAAGCAGGAGACGTGGATCGCGCAAAACCGACATCGGTTTAAGCGCGGGGTTTTTCTGGCGGTGGGCGATGCGTTTGCGCTGGTGGCGGGCTTGCGGAGCTATGCGCCGAAATGGATGCAGCGCTGTGGGCTAACCTGGGTGTACCGCCTGTCTCAAGAGCCGAAGCGGCTGCTTGGACGTTACCTGATTTACAACACACGGTTTGTGCTGGCGTTTCTCGGCGAGAGATGGAGGCGGGCGCATTCGTGAAGGGGGCGAAGCGGCTGGTGGGGGGGAAGAGGCGTATGTTTGTTTGGCTGTGCGGGATGTGAATGTGAGGATGGAGAGTGGAGTGGACGTAAGTGCTGGCATCGCTACGCGATGCGAGTGCCTTTATGAGCGTGAATGCTTGGCGTTCGAGGGGTGTCGCCTCGCTCAACCCCTCGCTACAGGCTGGGATGGCTACGCCATCTGGTCGAGTTTGGCGCTGTGACTGGATGGGGAAGATGAGATCAGCGGCGGGGATGGCGCTGTGGCGGATGTTTTCAACGCGAATATCCACGAATTTTGATGAATGGGGATGGGGGGCGCGGTTGTGGGTGGATGAATAAATGCTGCGGAGAGTGTGAAAGTGAGTTTGCTAGGGTGGCTTAACGATTGATCGAAAATGAAACAACTCGCCCAATATCAGGATGGACGGCTGGAGCAGCAGGAGGTACCTGCGCCGGTGGCACCGCCGGGAGGAATTCTGGTGAGGACGACGTGCTCGGTCATTTCTCCGGGGACGGAGAGGATGAAGGTGGAGCAGGCGCGGATGTCGCTGCTGCAAAAGGCGAAGGCGCGGCCGGATCAGGTGAAGAAGGTGATCGACACGGCGAAGACGCTGGGCTGGAAGGCGGCGATGGAGAAGGTGCGCAACCGGCTGGAGTCGCCGACGCCGCTGGGATATTCCGCCGCAGGCGTGGTGGTGGCGGTGGATGAGCTGAACACGCGCTTCCGTGTGGGGGACCGGGTGGCGTGCGGCGGGGCGGAGTGTGCGTTTCATGCGGAGATGATCGCGGTGCCGGATCTGCTGGCGGTTCCGATTCCGGAAGGGGTGGAGGACTGGCAGGGGGCGTATACGACGCTGGCGTCGATCTCGATGGAGGCGGTGCGACAAAGTGGAGCACGGCTGGGTGAGCGTGTGCTGGTGATGGGGCAGGGGCTGGTGGGGCTGCTGGCGACGAGCCTGCTCAAAGCCTCCGGTGCGCGGGTGATGAGCGCGGATTTTGTGGCCGGGCGGCTGGAGACTGCCCTGAATATGGGGGCGGAGCGGGTGGTGAATCCGGCGCAGTCGAAGCTGGAGGATGAGGTGCGCGCGTGGACGTGCGGGCATGGCGTGGACGCGGTGCTGCTGTGCGTGGGCGGGAAAGGACGAGACGCTGCGGACAGCGCGATTGCGTGCCTGCGTGACCGGGGCGTGATGGTGATCGTGGGGATCTATGACGCGGAGCTTTCGTGGAAGACGGCGTACCTGAAGGACATTCAGGTGCGGTATTCGCGCAGCTATGGGCCGGGACGATATGACCTGCAGTATGAGTGGGGCGGGCAGGACTACCCGATCGGGCATGTGCGGTGGACGGAGAACCGGAACTTTGAGGCGTGCCTGGAGCTGATGCGCACGGGACAGCTGGATCTGAGGCCGGTGACGACGAGGCGGGTGGGGTTTGAGGATGTGCTGGGTGTGTATGACCAACTGGAGAGCGAGCTGGGCGTGGTGATTGAGTATGGTGGCGGAGGTTCAATCGCCCGTGCGTGCAGGCCGGATGAAGCTGAGTTTCCGAAGTGTGCCAATGAGCGGCTGCAAAGCGGAGTGGAGAGGCTGGATGTGATCGGGGCGGGGAACTTTGCACGGACGATGCTGCTGCCGCATGTGAAGGGGCCGATGGCACTGGGGACGATCGTGAATGCGACGGGGCTCTCGGCAAGGCATGTGAAGGAGAAGTTTGGCTTTGCGCATGCGGAGACGGATGCGGCGAAGGTGCTGGAGGGCGGAACTGCTGATGCGGCGGTGATGATCGGGACGCGGCATCATCTGCACGCAGCGATGGTGCTGAAGGCGCTGAAGGCGGGCAGGCAGGTGTTTGTGGAAAAACCGCTGTGCCTGACGCAGGAGGAGCTGGGACAAATCGATGCTGCGGTGGTGGAGTCGAAGGGGAGCGTGATGGTGGGATTCAACCGACGCTTTGCCCCTGCGACGGTGGTGATGATGGAGGTGCTGAGCAAGGTGTCAGGACCGAAGACGCTGGCCTTTCATGTGAATGCGGGCGTGCTGGCACCGGACCACTGGTATGCGAATGTGGCGGAGAGCGGCGGACGTGTGCTGGGGGAGGCGTGCCACTTCTTTGACTTTGCCTGCCATGTGCTGGGACGGCCGGTGAAGGTGACGGCGCAGACGGTGGGCCGGCCGAAGGTGCCGGACTCGGTGACGGCGCAGATCGAATATGCAGACGGGTCTGCGGCGCAGGTGGTGTACTCGGCGGAGGGTGATGTGAGCTATCCGAAAGAGACTTTCCGGGTGTTTGCGAGCGGGCTGGTGGTGGAGTGTGAGAACTTCATGAAGCTCTCGGTTTTCAAACAGCGGAAGACGACGGTGAGGAAGTACGCCTCGAAGGGACATGCGGAGGAAATGGCGGCGTGGCTGGCGTATCTGAAAGGCGTGGCGGTGCATCCGCTGCCGTATGAGGAGGCGCGGCAAAGCATGAAGCTGACGTTTGCCGTGCTGGAGTCGATCCGCGAAGGTAGGAGCATCGAACTGTGATGACACTTGTCTGGTACCTGCAACGGCTGCGCGCGATGAGCGCGGGGGAGGTGGTGCATCGTGTGAAGGAGCGGCTGGGCCGATGGAATGAGGCCGGGAAGCTGAGGCGGGTGGCGGGCCAGAAGTGGGACGCGCGCTGCCTGGAGGTGCCGAGGCTGCCGTGGCGCGAACGCGTGCCGCCGGAGCTGGGCAAGCAGCTGGCGGCGGATGCGGAGAAGCTGATCAGCGGGGAGTGGCAGCTGTTTGGCTGGAAGAGCGTGGCTGTGGGTGCGCCACCGTGCTGGCACCGGGATGCCACGCTGGGCGTGGTGGTGGATCCGGAGATCCCCGCGCGCAAGCTGGACCACCGGCATCTGGAGCATGATGCGGATGCGAGGGCGATCTGGGAGATCAACCGCTGGAACGAGGTGACGCGACTGGCGATGCACAGTGCGCTGAACGGGGATGAGCAGGCGATCCGCACGGCGCAGATCTGGCTGGAGGACTGGTGCGAGCGCAACACGCCGGGACGAGGCATCAACTGGACGAGCCCGCTGGAGGCCGCGCTGAGGCTCATGAATTACTGCTGGTTTGACGCGATCGTGCGCGGGTGCTGCGACGGGGAACTGGTGCAGCGGCAAGATGCGCTGACGGCGCGAATCGTGCCTGCGCATGCGTGGTGGATCTGGAAGCGGCGCTCGTTTGGGTCATCGGCGAACAATCATCTCATAGGCGAGCTGAGCGCGCTGGTGATGGCGACAGCGCGGTGGCCGGGGCTGGAGAAGATGACGTGTGCGGCGAAAGAGGTGAAGGAGCTGCTGGAGGGGGAGATTTTGAGGCAGTTCGCCACGGATGGCGGCAATCTGGAGCAGGCGCTGCATTACCACCTTTTTGCGTGGGAGATGTGCTGGCATGCGGGACTGGCGGCGGGTGGATACAAGCCGGAGGTGATGGAGCGGCTGACGCGTGCGGCGCAGTATTTTGTGGATGCGGTGGAAGCGCCGGAGAGCTGGGACTTTGGAGACTCGGATGATGCGCAGGTGCTGCCGCTGACGCTGAGGCGGATGAATGCGGCGGCGGAGTTTCGCGGATGGTTTCTGAACCGGGCGGAGGGCGCGACGTTGCGCTTCTGGCTGGGGGAACCACCGAGGGGGATCAAGGCGGCGATGCGGGGCCAGTGGCTGACGTATGACGAGAGCGGGCAGGCGCTGTGGCGTGATGCAAGATGGACGGTGCGGGCCGATGCGTCTGCGCTGGGCCTGGGCAGCATGGCGTCGCACGGGCATCTGGATGCGCTACATGTGTCTCTGTGGTATGAGCAGCATGCGCTGGTGATTGATCCGGGAACGGGGGCCTACTACGGGAATGCGGCGCTGAGAGCGAAGCTGGCCGCGTGGGAGGCGCACAATGGACCGGTGCCGGTGTCAGGCCGTGCGACGCCGCGACGGATGGGGGCGTTTTTGTGGGCGGATCATCATGAGAAGCCGGGGCTGGCGGTGCATGAGGAAATCTGCGTGATGAGCCTGGAAAGCGAAGGCGAAAGCGTGAGGCGTGCGGTGCATGCGACGCATGATCTGGTGGAGATCTGCGATGAGGTGGGGGCGGAGCAAAGCTATGTGATCACGTGGCAACTGGGGCCTGGATGGCGTGTGGAGCAGGAGCGGCCGAGGGGCTTTGTGTGCCGGCATGCGGAGGCGATTCCGGCGGGGGTGACCTTTAATGGAGATGGGATCGAGAGCTGCGAGGTGGTGGAGTGCGAGGCATCGCCGCATTTTCGTGAGCGGGTGATGACGCAGGCGCTGAGGGTGACTTTCCGTGGGACGATGACGACGGTGTGGCGGAAGTGCGGGTGAGGGGGGAGGGGAAATGGTGGGAATGACGAATGAGTAAATCCGAATGACGAAATAATGACGAGGGGTGAATGACGAATGATGTGAGCGAGGTGGTGTTTTCACGTTTCGGATGGCCATGAGCCCCCTCACCCCAGTCCTTTGACTCCGTCCATCTCCGCTGCGCTCCGGTTCCCCGAAGAGATGTTTATTTCTTGGTGTGTGTCAGGGGCGGGGAGAGGGAGGGCAGTGTTTGCCGCCCAAGATGAGACGGTTACATCTTTATTTTAATTGCTATAAGATGAGGTAGCTCGAACGAGGGCTGACGAAGACAATAGCAAGATGATGAGAGGCGCGGGATGATATCCCGCGCCTTTTTTTGTGCCTGCGGCCTATGGCTTCAGCTCGATGGCTTTGTAACAGCGGTGCTCGAGGAGGGAGGGTTTGAGGCCTTTGACTTCGGGGCGCATGAGGTAGGAGTGGGTGTACCAGTAGATGGGAAGCATGGGGGCTTCGTTGAGGAGGATGGTCTCGGCTTCGTTGAGGAGCTGGAGGCGCTTGGTGACGTTGCCTTCGAGGAAGCTCTGGTGGATGAGCTCGTCGTAGCGGGGGCTGCTCCAGCCGGTGTTGTTGTTGCCATCGCCGGTCTGCCAGATGGAGAGGAAGGTGGAGGGGTCGAGGTAGTCGCCGACCCAGCCGAAGCGGGCGATGGTGTAGTCGAGCTTGCGCTGGGACTCGATGTAAACGCCCCAGTCCTGATTGAGGACACCGGCGGGGATGTGGAGGTGCTCTTTCCACATGGCCTGGACGGCTTCGGCGAGGGAGCGGTGTGCCTCGCTGGTATTGATAAGGATGTCGAAGGGCGGGAAGCCTTTGCCATCGGGGAATCCTGCCTGGGCGAGGAGGCGGCGTGCCTCGGCGGGATCGAAGCGCATGATGCTGGGGACGCGGTAGTCGGGATTGCAGCCGGGCGGGGTGAGGCCGGTGGCGGGCTGCTGACCTGCGCGGAGGATATTGCGAGTGATGCTTTCGCGGTCGATGGCGAGAGCGAGGGCTTTTCGGACGAGGGGATTGTCGAAGGGTTTTTTGGTGGTGTTGCAGCGGTACATGTACACGCTGAGGAGCGGGTCATTGTGATAGAAGGGTGATTTGCTCTCGCGATAGATGGGGATCTTGGAGAGAGGCATGGTGAGCGTGACGTGGAGCTGGCCGTCATTGAAGGCGCGCTCCTCGGTGGTGTCGCTGGAGATGGGGAGGAAGACGATGCCGTTGAGCTTGACGGTGGCGGCGTCCCAGTAGTGGGGGTTGCGCTCGACGGAGACGGCCTGATTGACGTCCCAACTTTTGAGCTTGAAGGGGCCGTTGGTGACCATGTTGGCGGGGCGCGTCCAGCGGGTGTTGCGGTCGGAGATTTTGCCGAATTTTTCGATGACATGTCGTGGCACGGGGAACCAAGAGTAGTGCTTGAGCATGCTGGGCAGATAAGGCGTGGGGCCTTTGAGGGTGATCTGCAGGGTTAGGGGATCGAGGGCTTTGACACCGACCTGGGAGAAGTCTTTGATTTTGCCGGTGTGGTACTCCTCGGCATTGAGCATGGGGTAGAGCATGCCGGCGTAGTCGGCTCCGAGCTGGGCGGTGAGGATGCGCTGGTAGGCGTAGCAGAAATCGGCGGCGGTGAGCGGTGTGCCGTCGCTCCATTTTCCGTGAGGCTGGAGCTTGAAGGTCCAGACGGTGAAGTTTTCGGAGGTCCAGGAAGCGGCTGCGCCGGGGGCGTCGGAGTCGGGATGGTCAGCGGCGGGAGCGATGAGGCCCTCGAAGAGCGCATGGAAAATCATGTGCTCGGGCTGGCCGCTGACGATCTGGGGATCGAGGGCGGCGGGCTCGGAGCCATTGCCGAGGAGGAGGATGCCGGCGCGGTTGGCGAGCTCGACCCGAGTGGGGCGGTGGGTGCGGACGTGGTGGAACCACGCGATGCCGCCGATGAAGGCGAGGAGAGTGAGGGCACGGTAAAGCCAGCGCATGTGGAAACATGACACGAGGCGGGAGCATCGTGCAACGAGGCATCAACAAAACGGCCCCGTCAGTGCACTGACGGGGCCGAGCAGGAGGCCATGCCTCAGGTCTTCACGCTACTACCTGTGAAAACCGTGATGGTGATGGCCGTAACCGTAGCCGGGGTTGTAGCTGCGATAGCCAGGGCTGCAACTACCGCCACCGATGCCGAAGCTGAGATTGATGCCTGGCTGGACGTACACGGGGCGAGGGGTGTTGCAGCCATACTGGGCCCCCTGAGTGACCCATTGATAGATGGGGCGGCCACAGTGGTCATAACCGACCACCTGGAAGACCGAGACGATGGGGCTGCCGTATGCGGTGTAGCCCACGATGCGGGTCTGGCCTGGGAAGTCGGCCTTGGCAGTGGAGGGGGCTGCAAAGCCAAGAACTGCGGCTGCAGCGAGGACTGAAACGATTGTTTTCATGAGAGGATGGAATTGGTTTCCATCATCTCAGACGAGACTGCTTCATGGGTATTCATGAAGCGTGAAAATATTTTTTTAATGCTGTGACATCGATTTGGGATCGAAGGCATCGCGGAGGCCGTCGCCGAGGAGATTGAGGGCGAGGAGGGTGGTGGAGAAGAAGAGGCCGGGGTAGAGGAGGAGCCAGGGGTAGGCCTCCATGGAGCCGGAGCCTTCGCGGATGAGGACGCCCCAACTGGCGTCCGGCGGCTGGATGCCGAGACCGAGGAAGCTGAGCGCGGCCTCCAGGAGCATGACGCCGGGGACGGTGAGGCTGGCGTAGATGATGACCTGACCGGAGACATTAGGCAGGAGGTGCTTCCACACGATGTGCCAGAAGCCTGCACCGCTGGCGCGTGCGGCAGTGACGAATTCGAGATTCTTTAATGCCAATACCTGGCCGCGAACGACGCGGGCCATGGTGAGCCACTCGACGGCACCAATAGCGACGAAGATGAGCCAGAACTCGCGGCCGACGATGACCATGAGGAGGATGACGAAATTGATGAAGGGGAAGGCGTAGAGGATATCCACGATGCGCATCATGGCCGAGTCTGTGCGGCCACCGGCGAGGCCGGAGATCATGCCGTAGAAGACGCCGATGACGGCGGCGACGGCGGTGGCGAGGAGGCCGACCTCAAGCGAGACGCGGCCGCCGTGGAGGATGCGAGTGAGCATGTCGCGCCCGAGGGGATCGGTGCCGAGCCAGTGGGAGGCGGTGGGAGAGGTGGCCTTGAGAGCGAGGTTTTGCTGAGCCTGATCGTAGGGGGAGAGCCAGGGGCCGACGACGCAGAGGACGATGAGCGCGGCGAGGAAGCCGAGGGCCCAGGCATTGAGGCGCTGGCGCATGAGCCTGCGCCAGGCGGCGCGCATGGGTGAGATGCTCTGGTGTGCGGTGATGCTCATGCCTGGAGGCGAATGCGGGGGTTGAGCATGGCCTGGAGGATGTCCACGATGAAATTGAACGTGACGATGAGGGCGGCGTAGAAGACGGAGATGGCGATGGTGAGCTGGTGGTCGCCGTTTGTGGCTGCGGCGATGAAGAACTGGCCGAGGCCGGGGAGCTGGAAGACAGTTTCAACGATGAAGGAGCCGGTGAGCAGACCAGCGGCAGCGGGGCCGAGGAAATTGAGCACGGGCAGACTGGCGAGCTTCATGGCGTGGAAGAAGACCACGGAGGACTCGCTGGCACCTTTGGCGCGTGCGGTGCGGACGAATTCCTGAGCGAGGGTTTCGCGCAGGCTGCCGCGAGTGAGGCGGGCGATGTAGGCGCTGTAGATGATGCCGAGGGTGAGCGCGGGAAGGACCCAGTCTGAGGAGTCGAACCAGCCGGAGGCATTGAACCAACGAAGCTGGAGGCCGAAGAGCATGGCGATGAGCGGGCCGAGCACCATGCTGGGCGTGCAGATGCCGAGTGTGGCGGCGAGGGTGCTGGTGCGGTCTTCGATGGTGTTGGGCCGCAGCGCCGCGAGTGCACCGAGAGGTACGCCGACTGCCAGGGCGATGAGCAGTGCGGCGCCGCCGACGGCTGCGGAGACCGGGAAGCCGGAGGCGATGATCTCATCCACCCCACGGCCTTTGTAGTGATAGGACTCCGGGAGATCGAGTGTGGCGTAGTGTTTGAACTGCAAAGCGAGCTGGACATACCAAGGTTTGTTGAGGCCGTAGTATTCCTCCTGGGCCTTGCGTGCCTCGGCGGTGATGTTGCGCTCGGTACGAATCGCGCCGCCGGGCACCATCTGGGAAAGTGCGAAGGTGATGGTGATCACCGCGAAGATCACGATGATGCCCTGCACGAAGCGGCTGACGATGAAGCGGATCATTGGGGCTGCTCGTAGAGGGAGCTGATGTCTGCGGCGGAGAGTTCGACGAGGTAGGAGGCGATTTTGGCGGCGAGGGCCTCGTAGTAGCGTTTGCCTTTTTCGGCGGTGCTGTGCTGGGGATCGCCTGAGCCTGTGTCGTTGGTGGCCTTGGTCCAGGCGCGCTGGGCCCAGGCCCACTTTTCGTTGATGGCCTTGAGCTTCCAGCGGTTGTCGGTGCCGGGGCCCCACTCGGACTTTGGCAGAACGAGGTGAGGGTGGAAGTGCATCATGAGGCTGGTCTCGCGCTCGTCGGCGTGATCTCCGACGATGGTGAAGATGTCGTCTCCTTTGACCGCATTGAACCAGGAGACGGTGGAGAGGAACATCTTGGGGTGGCGGGCCTGGAGTTCGCGGAGCATCTGGCGGAAGTCGTTTCCGCCGTGGCCGTTGAGGATGACGAATTTCATGATGCCCACGCCTTCGAGACTGCTGATGACGTCTTCGAGGACCATCATCTGGGTGGTGGGGTTCATGTTGATGCAGAAGGGGATGTCGAGCTGGCCGGTCTGCACACCAAAGGGCATGTTGGGGAGGATGCCGACTTTGGCCCCGGCCTCCCAGGCGATGCGTCCGGCCTCGGCGGCAATGGCGTCGTTTTGGAGGGAGTCGGTGCCGTAGGGGAGGTGCCAGTTGTGAGCCTCGGTGGCGCCCCAGGGAAGCACGGCGGCCTCGTAGCGGGTGGTCTTGATCTGCTTCCAGTTGGTTTCAGCGATAATCCAGGGACGTGGGCTCATGGTGTGGGGGAAGTAAAAGAGGCGGGCGGGAGATGCAACGTCCGACAAAGTCGGGCAGAAGGGGGCGTTTCTTACCACCCCCATGTTTCGTGCCTGCTTTTTCCTCGTCCTAATAGCGTCCGCCGGTGCTGCTGAGATTTCATTCTCGCGGCAGGTCGCGCCTCTTTTGATCGACCAATGCGTGGAGTGCCACCGGGCGGACAAGGCGAAGGGCGGCTACCGGCTTGATACGGTGGAGCGGATGCTGAAGGCGGGCGATAGTGAGGCTGCGCCGGTGAAGGCGGGCAAGCCTGAGGAGAGCGAGCTGTACCGGCTGATCGCGACGCATGATGAGGACGACCGCATGCCCAAGAAGGCGGATGCGCTGCCGGAGAAGGAGGTGAAGCTGATCCGGGACTGGATCGCGAGTGGTGCGAAGGTGGATGTGGCGGACGTGAAGGCTGCACTGAGGAGTGTGGTGCCGGAGCAGCAGGCGAAGACACCGGAGAAATATCCGCAGCCGCTGCCGGTGACCGCGCTAGCGCTGAACCCTGCGGGGGATGAGCTAGGCACGAGCGGGTATCATGAAGTGCTGGTGTGGGAGGCGGGAACGGGGAAGCTGAAGGCAAGGCTGGGAGGCATGCCAGAACGGGTGCTGGCGCTGGCCTGGCCTGCGGTGGGACAGATGGCTGTGGCCGGAGGTGTGCCCGGACGCTCTGGCGAGGTGTGGCTGGTGAATCCGGCGCAGCCGAAGGAGCGCAAACGGCTGGTGAGCGCGCGTGACTGTGTGCTGGCGATGGTGGCGAGCCCGGACGGGAAGCTGCTGGCGTGCGGCGGTGCGGACAATCAGGTGCGCTGCTTTGAGCTGCCATCCGGCAAGCTGAAATGGCAGATCGAGCCGCATGCGGACTGGATCATGGGGATGGCGTTTTCAGCGGATGGAAAACACATCGCGACGGCGAGCCGGGACCGCACGGCGAAGCGGATTGACGCAGGCAGCGGGCAGATCGAGGCGACCTACACGGGGCATGAGAGCGCGGTGCTGAGCGTGGTTTTTTCAGCCGACAGCCAGGACACGCTGAGCGGGGATGTGCAGGGGGAGATCCGTCGCTGGGATGGCAATGGGGATTTGAAGAAAGATGGAACGCTGAGACCGGGCGGACGGAATGAGGTGCTGGCGATGGGATTTGCAGAAGGTGACAACCTGGTGACTGCGGCCGGTGATGGAGCCATTCTTTCCGTGGATGTGAAGGCGCGGAAGGTGAAGGGCAAGGTCTCGAGGCATGAGGATCGGGTGAATGTGCTGCTGGTGCGGCGTGCGGAGAAAGGCGTGAGGATCATCTCTGGCTGCCATGACGGGCGGGTGAGGATCAACGAGATGGAGAAGGCGGAGCCGGTGTTGCAATTTGTGGCTTCGCCGGGATGGTAGGAGCCATGTTTGAGTCGCGCACCGAGCCTCTTGCCAGTCGATTTGTTTTTGTACGACGGGTGATCAAGTATGTCCTTCTGGGGATGGGCGTGTGCGGAGGGGCGCTGGGGATTGGGATTCTGGGGTATCACTACATCGCGAGGTTCAGCTGGATCGACAGCCTGCTGAATGCCTCGATGATCTTGGGAGGGATGGGGCCGATGGGGGATCTGCCGAATGATGGGGCGAAGCTGTTTGCTTCGTTTTATGCGCTGTTCAGCGGGCTGGTTTTTATTTCGGTGATGGGGATCATGCTGGCACCGGCGGCGCATCGGGCGCTGCATCTGTTTCATCTGGATGATGAGGACCAGAAGTGAGAGGGTGGGAGAGGGGGGGGCTGCGGCGGGATGGCGTGCAGACGCTGCTGGTGGATGCGGTGAGGTGGAGAGAGCGCTGGGTTTGCTTTCCGGATTTGATCGCAGATAACCCAGGGCGGCGCTCGCTTAGGCTCGCTTTGCCCTGGGCTTCGATAGGTCGCACCTTTGGTGCTGAAATGCTTGTTTGTAGCGATGCGAGCGAATCAGCGCCTTTTGCCTGAAGCCATTCGTGCATCTCGGTGTATCAGGATGATCGTAATTAATGTGTGTCTATTCGTCGTGTCAGAGACAGCGAGGATCTGAACCGTCAAAAACCAATCACCTTATGAGCCAAGAGAGAGTTGTCATTATTGGAGCGAGCGATAATCCTGAACGGTACAGTCATCGTGCGCTGCTGCTGCTGAGGAAGCATGGGCATGAGGTGGTGCCGGTGCATCCGAAGCTGGCGGAGATCGAGGGTGTACCGGTGGTGACGGATGCGGGGCTGGTCACGGGGCCGGTGGACACGGTGACGATGTATGTGGGGGCGGCGATCTCGTCGGGGCTGCAGGAAAAGATCATCGCGATGAAGCCGAAACGAGTGATTTTCAATCCTGGCGCGGAAAATGCGATACTGGAAGATGCATTGCAAAAAGCCGGAATTGCCTGCGAGGAGGCGTGCACGCTGGTGCTGCTGAACACGGGGCAGTTTTGAACGCTGCAAGGCACCTGCCAGTCTGAGTCACGTAAAGATGCCATGTTAGAGATCCATAAATATCGAATCCTGGAACGCAGCCGACTGCGGGCCAAGGGTGTGAGCGAGGACGAGATCGAGAAGATGCAGCACCTGCCGTTCAAGCCTGCTTTTGTCGGGGGCAAGCGCCGGGAGAGAGAAGATGGTGGCGACCACCAACTCTCCGCCGAGCAGTTTGCCTTTCGCCGGAAGAGCTGAAGCAGCGGCCTTGCCCACCTGCGACGACCTGCTAGCATCGCGGCACCCACCTGCATGCCAGCGAACCGTTTTTACACCACCTTTGATCTCGAAACCCTGGATTCACGCCCGGTGCATGCCGGGGAATACCGGAGCGCCTTTCAGATCGATCGCGACCGAATCATCCACAGCAGCGCCTTCCGTCGGCTGCAGAACAAGACGCAGGTGTTTCTGTCCGGTGAGTATGACTTTTACAGGACGCGACTGACGCACAGCATCGAGGTGGCACAGATCGGGCGGAGCATCTGCGGGTGGCTGACGCAGCAGAGCGAGTTTCTGGATGATGGCTGCTACATTGACTCCGACCTGGTGGAGAGCGCGTGCCTGAGCCATGACCTGGGGCATCCGCCGTTTGGCCATGCCGGAGAGCGGACGCTGCACAAGCTGATGGCGCCGTATGGCGGCTTTGAGGGGAATGCACAGACTCTGCGAATCCTGACACAGACGCTTTTCAGCGAAGGGCGCAGCGGGATGAATCCGACGCGTGCGCTGCTGGATGGCGTGCTGAAGTACAAGACGCTGTTTGTGGAGGATGCGAAGGCGAAGAACCACTACCTGTATGACGAGCAGGAGCGGTGGCTGGACTTTACGCTAGGCGGGCAGGCCTTTCCGGTGGAGCTGACGCCGGGGAAGGTGCGCAACGAATTCCGAAGCATCGAGTGCCAGGTAATGGACTGGGCAGATGACACGGCCTACTCGCTGAATGACATCGCGGACGGGATTCATGCGGGATTCATCAATGTGCAGCGGCTGGAGCGCTGGGCGGGGGAGCAGGAGCTCTCGGAGACGGATCAGGCGGATGTGGAGTTTCTGTGCAAAGCGGTGCGTGAGGGGCGCGTGGAGGGGCGGCTGAACCGGCTGATCGGCGAATGCATCCGGGCGACGAAGCTGGTGCCTGCGGCGAATTTTCTGAGCCAGAGCACAAAGCGGCACCAGTATGCGCTGGAGATCGATCCGGTGCAGCGCCGGAGGGCGGACCTGCATAAGAAGATCGCGCTGGAGCTGGTCTTCCTGAGCCCGCAGCTGCAGCAGCTGGACCACAAGGCGGACTTTATTCTGACGAGGCTGTTTGGAGTGATGAAGGAGCGCTACATCGACACGGTGCAGCCGCGTGGTCTGCACCTGATGCCGGCAGCGATCGAGAAGGAGATTCAGACTGCGGCGGATGCACCGGCGCGTGCGCGGCTGGTGTGCGACTGGATCGCGAACATGACGGACCATTTTGCGTTCCGGACGTACCGGAGGCTGTTTGACGCGGACTTTGGGTCGATCACGGATTTCGTGTGAGCCTGGTCACTTATAGACTTCGCGGCGGTGGCCCATTGCGATCAGGTAGATCTCATTTCTTGGAATATCGAACTCGTAGATGATGCGGTAGTCACCGACACGGAGTTTGAACTCGTTTCGTCCTTGAAGGCGCATGTGCGGGTAGCTCTCCAACCTGCTGCCCAGGTCACGGATTCTGGTCTCAATGCGCTGCTTGATAGTCGCAGACAGGCCGAGATAGACATGATCAAACTCCTTGGAATAAACCTCGGTGGCCTGATGCATGCTTGTTCAGGAGTTGCCGGGACTTACTACACGACTAAGATTGGCTTCCAGATCGCTTTTCCCACGCTCGATGGAGGCGAGAAAATCGGCAGACAACTCTTCCTGATCATCGAGATAATCAGCCAGCCAGTCCTGCAACTCCAGCGCTGCATCGCGCGGGAGCTGCCTGATGTCGTTTTCGATGGCCTCAAGAACTGGCATGGCTGTAGTATAAGATCAGATGAAGCGGTTGCAAATTACAGCTGAGCGATGCGGCGGCAGACTTCTTCGACGTTGGCGCGGCTGTTGAAGGCGCTGATGCGGAAGTAGCCTTCGCCAGCGCTGCCGAAGCCGCTGCCGGGGGTGATGACGACGTTGGCTTCGTTGAGCATTTTGTCGAACATCTGCCAGCTGGTGAGGCCGGAAGGGCAGCCCACCCAAACGTAGGGGGCATTCACCCCCCCATAGACGGATAGGCCGGCTTTTTTGCAGGCTTCAACGAGGAGGGCGGCATTGCCCATGTAGTGCTCGATGAGCGCGGTGACCTGCTGCTTACCCTCAGGTGAGTAGATGGCCTCGGCGCCGCGCTGGACGATGTAGGCGGTGCCGTTGAACTTGGTGCTGTGGCGGCGGCTCCAGAGCGGGTGGATGGCCTGCTTGGTGCCGTCCTTTTTCTTGCCCATGAGGCCCTTGGGGATGACGACGACGCCGCAACGGACGCCGGTGAAGCCGCCGTTTTTGGAGAAGCTTCTAAATTCGATGGCGCAGTCGCGGGCGCCTTCGATCTCAAAGATGGAGTGGGGCAGCTCGGGGTCGCGGATGAAGGCCTCGTAGGCGGCGTCGTAGAGGATGATGGCCTCGTTGGCGAGGGCGTATTTGACCCAGGCCTCGAGCTGGGCGCGGGTGGCGACGGCTCCGGTGGGATTGTTGGGGTAGCAGAGGTAAACGAGGTCCACGCGCTCGGAGGGGATCTCTGGGACAAACCCATTTGCGGGGGTGCACTTGAGGTAGTGCAGGCCGGCGTAGGCACCGTTTTCGTCGGCGTCTCCGGTGTTGCCAGCCATGACGTTGGTGTCCACGTAGACAGGGTAAACAGGGTCGGTGATGGCGATCTTGTTTCCGGCGCCGAAGATGTCGAGAATGTTGCCGGTGTCGCACTTGCTGCCGTCGGAGATGAAAATCTCATCTGCCTCAATCTGGATGCCGCGGGCCTTGAAGTCGTTCTCGGAGACGGCGTTGCGGAGGAAGTCGTAGCCCTGCTCGGGGCCGTAGCCTCGGAAGGAGGCGCGGTCGCCCATTTCATCGACAGCCTTGTGCATGGCGGAGCGGACGGCCTCGGGGAGGGCCTCGGTGACGTCGCCAATGCCGCAGCGGATGAGGCGCTTGGCGGCGTCGGGATTGGCCTCTGTGAAGGCCTTCACACGACGGGCGATTTCGGGGAAGAGGTAACCGGCTTTGAGCTTGTTGTAGTTTTCGTTGATGTAGGCCATGGCGGGAAAGGGGGCGGCAGTGTGGCGAATCGGCGCGGGGATGCAAGGCTGGCGAAATCGTGACACAGGCCTGAATTAGTATTTACATCTCTTACATTTGAGAATTACTATCATGTGTGAAATTCAAAAAAGAAAAATTTCACACCGCCATGAAGAAAAGCGCATTTTCTCTAAGTCTTTGCTTATGGACTGCCTGCCTGGTCAGTAACTGTGCGTACCATGAGATCGCATGGCAGAACAAGGAGATCAGCGGGAGTGCTGTGAGTCCGCTGGGAGCGGGCAAGCCGGTGAGCTACAACAAGCCGCAGCTCTGGAACAAGCGGCATCTGACGTGGCAGCTGGACACTGCGAAGCCGGTGCCTGCGCGACTTTCCGAGGAGGAGCTGATTCGTGAGATCGACGAGAGCTTTAAGAGCTGGGAGGCTGCGGGGGTGTTTACTTTCTCCCGTGCGCGGGCTGGTGAGCCTGCGGATATCGTGATCAGCTTTGGCACGCCGCCGGGGAAGCCATGGGATGGGCAGACGGGGCTCATGGGGCATGCCTCCTTTCCCTGGAGCCGGGATCGCGGGCACATCTACCTGGACCCATCTGAGTGGTGGAGCACGCGCTCCTTTGCGCTGGTGGGAGACCCGATCACGAAATGGCTGCCGCATGAAATCGGTCATGTGCTGGGCCTGCAGCACACGCATGCGTCCAACGAGACGATGAGCGAAAACGGCCCCTATAAGATGCCGGACAAGACCAGCTATGCACAGCTCCGCCATCTGTATGCGCCGCTGACGCCGGTCTTTACCTGGGTGCACTGCGTGATGGATGTCTCGGCCGAGGCTGAGTGAGGCGGGCTTTTTTTGTGAGGCGAGAGCCGCAGGAGGGCAAGAAAGTGCCGCCTGCGGGCGTCCTCAATGGATGCAAAAACGACTGACTGGCTGGCTGGCTTTGTCCCTGTGCGCACCTTTGGCCGTGTGGTCGGCGGAGGAGCTGAAGTTTCCCACGTCGCCGTCGGTGGCGCCGAAGGATGCGGCGAGGACATTCCATGTGCTGGATGGGTTTGAGATGCAGCTGATCGCCGCGGAGCCGCTGGTGACGGACCCGGTGGCGGTGACGTATGACGAGGACGGGCGCGCCTATGTGTGCGAGATGAACGACTACCCGTACACGGACAAGGAGCACCACAAGCATGCGCAGGAAAATCCGACGGACCTGGCGATCGGGAAAGTGAGGCTGCTGACGGACACGGATGGAGATGGGGTCTTTGACAAGGCGACGGTGTTTGCGGAGGGGCTGTCGTGGCCGACGGGGGTGGCGTGCTGGAAGGGGGGCATCTTTGTGACGGCGACTCCGGATGTGTGGTACCTGAAGGACACGAATGGTGATGGCGTGGCGGATGTGCGGCAGAAGGTCTTTACCGGATTTAAAAAGCTGAATGTGCAGGCGGTGATGAACAATCCCATCTGGGGGCTGGATCACCGCATCTATGTGGCAGGAGGAAGCAATGGCGGGGAGATCCAGCGTGTGCCGGGCAGCGAGGCGGTGATGCCGCTGCCGGCGGATTTCAAGCCGCTGTCGATCAAGCGCAATGACTTCAGCTTTGACCCGAGCACGGGTGACGTGCGGCTGGAGAGCGGCGGTGCGCGGTTTGGGAACACCTTTGACGACTGGGGGAACCGCTTCCTGTGCAACATCCGCAACCCCTGTCAGCATGTGGTGCTGCCGTACCGCTATCTGGCGAGGAATCCGTATCTGGTGGTGCCGAGTGCGCTGAATGACTGCGCGGAGGCGGGTGACCAGCTGCCGGTGTATCGCACGAGCCCGCCGGAGTCGTGGCGGGAATTCCGCGCGAAGCGCTGGGTGAAGGAGGGCAGTACGCTGCCGAAGAGCGAACTGGTGGGCGCGGGGGTGGTGACGTCGTCGGCAGGGATCACGGTGTATCGCGGTGATGCGTATCCGGCGGAGTACCGGGACTTTGCCTTTGTGGCGGATGTGGCGGGTAATCTTTTCTACCGGATGAAGCTGGTGCCTGACGGCGTGACTTTCAAAGCGGTGCAGGTGGATGGGAGCAAGAACTTCTGCACAAGCGATGACCTGTGGTTCCGGCCGGTGAATTTCAGCAACGCACCGGATGGCTGCCTGACGGTGTGCGACATGTACCGTGAGGTGATCGAGCACCCGTGGAGCATCCCGGATGACATTCATGCGGCGGTGGATCTGCTGCGCGGGAGCGACAAGGGGCGGCTTTTTCGACTGGCTCCGAAATCATTTCACCAGCGTGCTACGCCGAAGCTAAGCGAGGCGAGCACGGCTGAGCTGGTGGCGCTGCTGGACCATGCGAATGCATGGCACCGGGAGACGGCGCAGAGGCTGCTTTTTGAGAGGCAGGACAAGGGGGCGGTGGAGTTGTTGTGTTCGATGGTTAAAGAGGGGAAACGAGCTCAGGGCAGGGTCGCTGCATTATGGTCGTTGCAGGCAATTGCTTTAAAGCAGGAATGGCAGCTTGCTCTGGATCGTGGGAAGGGGGGGCGGGATATTTTGCCCAATTCAGACGGACGAGTGATGAAGCCAGATCCACAACTCGCCAAGGATCGTCGGGAGATGCGCAGAGAAGCTCTGCATGATTCAGACCCACAGGTGCGAGCCCAGGCTGTTGAAGTGCTCGACAGCTATTATAATAATAGCGACGGCACGGAAAATTGGTCCGCTGTGGATGAGGTCAAGGACTTGCGAAACGATCCCTCAAAACGGGTGAGATTTGTGGCCGCGCTCGCACTCGGTGGACATGAGCTTGACCAATATGCCATCCATACAGGGCCACCTCTCATTTTGGGTGTCACGGACATTGGTCTTCAAGACGCTGGTGATCCATGGCTTGAAGCGGCGCTTCTAAGCTCCAACAAAAGTGTCTATGAATTGTTTGAAGGCATGCTTGGGCATGACATGCTGAAGCCAGCACAGACCCTGCTGCTTTCTACAGCAGGGAAGTTGATAGCGCAGACGCAGTGGATGGCTCTCGCTCCGTCGGACTGTTTTTGCAATGTGGCTGTTTGCGAGCGGCTTTCGGACGATCAGAAACGCCAGATCATGCAGGCGATGGCTGAAGGAATGAGTGCTGCGGGCAGGCCAGCCACAGAGCTGCTGACAGCCCATGAACCGCGTAACATTGATGGAGGTCAGAAATATGTTTCTCGCTGGCAGGCTGAGTCGCATCAGGTTCTCGACCATGCTGCGTCGAGTACGGAGGATAAAATCAGAGCCATGCGGATGCTTTCCTTGTTTGAGCCATTGAAACAAGTGGAACCTCAGGTGCTCAAAAGTCTGGCACCCACCCAGCCCGCCGAACTCCAATTTGCTGCGCTTGAAGCACTTCGTTTTTCTCAAGATCCCGCCGTCGCCGGCATCCTCATCGAATCCTGGCCCAAACTCACTCCAGCCCTTCGCGATAAAGCCGCCACGCTCCTTCTCTCCCGCACCGACCGCATCGCCAGGCTGCTGGATGCCATCGAAGCACAAAAGATACTTCCCTCACAGCTCAGCGCAGCCACGAAGGCCACACTGGGCCGCCAGAAAACTCCCGCGCTCGCTGTGCGCATTGCAAAATTGATTGGCGACGGCTCATCCTCCAATCGCAAAGCAGTGATCGATCAATACATCACGGCGATGTTTGGCGATGCGGCTGGTGCGGGCAGGAGTGCCCGCATTACTGGGGACGCGGGACGTGGAGCGAAGGTGTATGAGACGATGTGCCTGGTGTGCCACCGGCATCTGGACCGTGGGAATGATGTGGGGCCGAACCTGGGAACGATCAAGGCGTGGACGGATGAGCAGATCCTGACGAACGTGCTGGACCCGAACCGTGAGGTGTCGCCGAACTTTGCGCTCTACATTGTGGAGACGAATGACGGGCGGACGCTTTCGGGGCTGATCGCGAGCGAGGCGGCGGGAAATCTGACGCTGAAGCGTGCTGATGGCGGTACGGACAGCGTGCTGAGGAGCGAGATCAAGTCGCTGACGAGCCCGGGGATCTCGCTGATGCCGGAGGGGCTGGAGGGGGCGATCACGCCGCAGCAGATGGCGGATTTGATTGCGTATTTGAAGGCGCCGTGAGCCTTCAAGCCACGACCGGTGTGATGACGTCGCCATACACATCGGTCAGCCGGAAGTCGCGCCCTGCGTAGCGGTAAGTCAGCTCTTCGTGGTTAATGCCCATGAGGTGCAGGATGGTGGCATGCAGATCGTGCACGCTGGTGGGGTTTTCCTGCGCCGCGAAGCCGAATTCATCGGTGCTGCCGTGCACGGTCCCGCCTTTGATGCCGCCACCGGCCATCCAGACGGAGAAGCCGTAGTGGTTGTGGTCGCGGCCGAGCTTTGATTTCGCCCCGCTCATTTCGACTGTGGGCGTGCGGCCGAATTCACCGCCCCAGAGAATGAGGGTGTCCTCCAGCATGCCACGCTGCTTGAGGTCTGCGATCAGCGCGGCAATGGGCTGGTCGATTTCGGCGGAGAGCTTGCGGTGGTTTGTTTCGATGTTGTCGTGATTGTCCCAAGGCTGGCCAGCGCCATGCCAGAGCTGCACCATGCGCACGCCACGCTCCAGCAGACGCCGTGCGATGAGGGTCTGCCGCGCATGCACGCCTTCGCCATACATGTCCCGAATGTGCTGAGGCTCGCGCGAGACATCGAAAGCATCTGAAGCCTCCATCTGCATGCGGTAGGCCAGCTCGAAGCTCTGGATGCGAGCCTCCAGCCGGGGATCGCTGCGCTCCCTGCGGTGAGCTTCATTGATGCGGCGCAGCAGATCGAGCTGGCGGTTCTGCACACGCGAATCTGCATGCGGACTGCGGATGTTTTCAATCAGGCGGTCCACCTGCTCATGCTTTGAATCGACGTAGGTGCCCTGATAGGCACCTGGAAGAAATGCGGCCTGCCAGTTTTCCGCGCTTTTGATCGGCATGCCGCCGGGGCACATGGCGATGAAGCCGGGCAGGTTTTCGTTCGCACTGCCGAGACCATAGGTGAGCCAGGCACCGAGGCTCGGGCGTGCCTGTATTGAGTCTCCGCAGTTCATGAGCATGAGCGAGGGCTCATGGTTCGGCACCTGCGCCTGCATGGAACGGATGACTGCGATGTCATCAATGTGAGCCGCCGTTTTGGCAAAGAGCTCGCTCACCTCAATGCCGCTCTGGCCGTAGCGCTGGAATTTGAACGGCGAAGGAAAGGCTGCGCCCGTTTTTCGCTCGGTGAGGCGATGACTCGGCACCGGCTTGCCGGCAAAGCGCTCCAGGGCGGGCTTGGGATCAAAAGTGTCCACATGGGAGGGGCCGCCATTGAGGAAGAAATGGATCACGCGCTTCGCCTTGGGAGCATGGTGCGGCTTTGCGCCTGCCATCGCATCGCCCAGGCCTAGCATCGCCATGCCCATGCCGGAGCGGCGCAAAAAATCCCGGCGTGTGAGAGGGGGAGTGTTCATATCAATCGACAAACATGAACTCGTTGGAGAGCATCAGCACCTGCACCAGCTGCTCCCAGGCATTGAGAGGCTGCTTTGGCTGCGCGGAGAAATCTTTTTCGGCATCCCAGGTTTCCTGAGAGGAGTCACCACCGGAGCCAGTGGCATGGGTGCTCGGTGCAATCTTGGGCGACCAGAGAAACTGATCGCTGTTCAGTCCGTCGGCGATGTCCACGATGAAGTCGAGTGTGTCGCCGGTCTGGAACTCGATGGCGGTCAGGCTGAGGTCCGCCTTGGAGTTCTTCAAATGGGCATCGCGCAGCTTGCCCAGCCGGGAGTGGCTCATGAATCCACGGATGCCATCTCCGACATCGGGTTCGTGGATCAGCATGGACTGGATATCGTATGTTCCACTGGCAGGAGCGATCCACCGGCGTACTACCGCGTGCCTGCGGTCATTGCCGGGGTGACCGCCTGCGGCGGTGAGCTGAGCCCAGCCGAGCTGTGGGTTTGGCCAGGCATCCGCGCCCTGCCAGGCGCTGCCGGTGAAGTGCGGCAGAGGCGTGAAACTCTTCACGCGGCCGGTGTCTTCATTCCATTCGCCGTAGCCATACTGCCAGGACTTTGAGTGGTCTGGTTCCACCGCGATGGTGGCGGGCTCTTCCTGCACGAAGCGAAGGGCGGCTTCGACTTCTGCCTGGGTGGGATGGCGCTGGAAAAGCTGTGCGTAGAGCCGATTGATCCTAGCGGTGTCTGAAGGAGCTGATGTCGTAGCTTTCACCAGCGCCCGGGTCTGCTGCACCACAAACGGGTGGTTCATCCCAAACAGGGCCTGCTGTGGCACGCTGGTCTCGCTGCGCTGTGGGATGGAGAGGTCGGGATTGGCGAAGTCGAAGGTGCGCATCACTGCGGGCACATTCTCGCGATCCACGAGGGTGTAGAGCGTGCGGCGCTTGTTGCTGGCGCTGAACAAGGCCTCGGGAGGGCCTCCCACTTTTAGATCCAACTGACCCGCTGCTGTCAGCCAGGCATCGCGGGCTTCCTCGAAGCTCAGGCGATGCGGGTTCATGCGCGAGAGCAGGCGGTTGTCAGGATCGCGCGAATCGCTCTTCAGGCTGCTCTGCTGATAGGTTTCCGAGAGCATGATGAGCCGGTGCATGGTTTTGAGGCTCCAGCCGGAGTCCATGAAGCGCTGGGCCAGCCAGTCGAGCAGTTCCGGGTGAGTCGGGGTGCCGCCTTGCTTGCCAAAATCGCTCGGTGTGCTGACCAGCCCGCGTCCGAAATGGTGCTGCCAGATGCGGTTTACCATGACGCGGGCAGTGAGTGGATTATGCGGATCAATGATGGCCTGGGCGAGTTCCAGCCGTCCGCTTCCTTTGGTGAAAGGCCGCTGATTCCCAAACAGGCTCAGAAACTGCCTTGGCACCGCATCGCCCTTCGTCAGTGGATTGCCTCTGAGGAGCACGCGTGGGCTGCTGGGCAGCGGGCGATCGAGCAAGACGGTGGCATGCGCCGGGGTGTTGCTGGTTTTGAGAAGATGGCGGTCCACCTCAGCCTGGGCCTTCCAAAGCTCGGTGATGATGCCCGTGGGGAAGTACATCTCATTGTTTGCGATATGCTCGTCAGGCACGTAGGCGGGTGAATCTGCCTGCTTGAGCGTTTCCTCATTCAGCTCGGCTCCGGGATGAGCGTCCATCCATGCCTTCCAGCGATGGACGATGAAAGGATTGAGATCCTTTTCATCGATGATCTGGTCGAAGCCCTGCTCGGGGTACTTGTCCAGCTCTGACAGCGCCTTCTGATAATCGGCGGCCCGCGCACGTGTGCGCGCCATCTGCTCCTCACGGCGTTTCGTCATGAGGCCCCGGTTCTTCTTAACAAGCTCGGCGAGTTTTGGGTCTTCCCCCGCCGCGCAGGGGACCAGGGCCTCCGCACTGCTCTGGAAGATGCCGTAGAGCGAGTAGTAGTCGCGTGTGGGGATGGGATCGAACTTGTGATCATGACAGCGCGCGCACGCTACTGTCATGGCCTGGGTGCCACGCATGACCACATCAATGCGGTCATCAATGATGTCATGCGACACGCCGAGAAAGCGACGCCCGAGCGTGAGGAAGCCCATCGCGGCCAGATCGGGCGACCTGGGGGGCACCACCTGGTCTGCTGCAAGCTGCAGCAGCAGAAAACGGTCATAGGGCATGTCTGCGTTCAGTGATCTAACGACCCAGTCCCGATAGGGCGTGGCATGCACCCATTTCTTTTCTTCGCGCGCATAGACGTAGCCCTTGGTGTCGGAATAACGTGCGACATCCAGCCAATGGCGTGCCCACTGCTCGCCATAGTGTGGCGAGGCGAGGAGACGCTCGATCAGACGAGGATAAGCATCGGGAGAGGCATCGCGGACAAAGGCCTCCGTTTCTTCCGGCGAGGGGGGCAGCCCGGTGAGGTCGATGCTGGCGCGGCGGATCAGCGTGCGAGTGTCCGTGCGTGGCGAAGGTGACAGTCCCTGCTCCCGCAGCTTGAGGTGAATGAATTCATCCACGCCCGCCGCTTTCACGGGCTTAAGCGGTTGAAATGCCCAGTGCTCCGCCGAAGCAGCGATCAAGGGTGCAAGCAAAGCACCCAGGTGGACGATGAAGCGTGGCATGGCAGCGGGTACTACGCGGCCGTGCGAAGTGTTTTTCCTGCCAAGATTTGCCGCAACAGCGCATCGACAGCGGGCTTTGGCCCGTTTATCTCGGTGCATGTTTACAGGTCTTGTAGAAACTACCGGGAAAGTGCTCGCGCTGGAGGCGCGGGGAGAGAGTGCGCGGTTGACTCTGAATGTGGGGGCGATGGCGTCGGAGCTGGCGGATGGAGAGAGCGTGGCGGTGAACGGATGCTGCCTGACAGTGACGGCGAAAGATGCGGCGGCGCAGACGGCGTGCTTTGACCTGCTGATGCAGACGCTGAAGGTGACGAGTCTGGGGGATCTGCATGAGGGATCTCTGGTGAACCTGGAGCGGGCGATGGCGCTGGGAGCGAGGTTTGGCGGGCACTTGGTGCAGGGGCATGTGGATGCGACGGTGAAGGTGCTGGACTGGAGCGAGCATGGACAAGACCACCGGCTGGAGGTGGAGATACCGGCGGAGCAGCGCGGGCTGGTCATTCCGAAGGGGTCGATCTGCCTGGATGGCATCTCATTGACTGCAGCGGAAGTGACGGAAAGCAGCGTGGTCTGCTGGATCATTCCGCACACGTTTCAACTGACGAACCTGCACACGAAGAAGGCCGGGGACCGGCTGAATGTGGAGTTTGACATGCTGGGCAAGTATGTGCGCGAGCTGATGCGTGCGATGAAGTAGCATCCGAGCAGGATGGCAGGCCGTTTCCATTCCGATGCCGGTTCTTGAAGTACAGTCCCTGAGCAAAAGCTATGCGCAGCGCGCGATCCTGCGCGGGGTGTCGTTCAGGCTTGATCGAGGTGAGCGTGTGGCGCTACTGGGGCCATCGGGGAGCGGGAAGACGACGGTGCTGAACTGTGCAGGTGGTGTGGATCGCGCGGATGGCGGGAGCGTGGTGATCGCGGGGCAGGAGCTGGGGGGATTGAGCGCGGACGGGCTGGCGCAGCTGCGTCGCAAGCAGATCGGGACGGTGTTTCAGTTTTATCATCTGCTGCCGACGCTGAGCGCAGCGGAGAACATCGAGCTGCCGCTGCAACTGCTGGGCGTGCCGCCGGGTGAACGTGAGGCGCGTGTGCGGGAGCTGATGGGGCGGGTGGGCATAGCGCACCGTGCGGCGGCTCTGCCGGGGCAGCTTTCGGGCGGAGAGATGCAGCGGGTGGCGATCGCGCGAGCGGTGGTGCACCGGCCTGCACTGATCCTTGCGGACGAGCCGACGGGGAGCCTGGACACGGCGACGGGCGAGCAGGTGCTGGATCTGCTGGCGGAGGTGGTGAAGGAGACGCAGGCGGCGCTGCTGCTGGTGACGCACAGCCCGGAGGCGGTGAAACATTGTGAACGCGTGCTGCGCATGCAGGACGGGCAGATCGTCGAAGGCGCATGAGCACGGTGCTGCTCATTCTGAGGCGCTGTGCCCTGAGGCACTGGCGGCTGGCATTGAAGCAGCAGGTGGCGCTGATGCTGATCCTGGCGCTGGGGTCGAGCGTGTATCTGGCGGTGAGGCTGGCAAGCAATGCGGCGCTGGCGGGCTTTGAGACCTTTACGGATGGAGTGACACGACAGCCGGACTGGACGGTGCAGGCGGAGGCTGGGGCGCTGCATGAGGCTGATCTGCGAGAGATGCGAAAGATGCTGGGAGTGCGGCCGGTGAGCCTGATTCCGGTGGTGGAGGAGACGGTGACGCCGGAGGGAGACACGGGGAATGGGGAGATCGGATCGCGCGCGACATGGCGGCTGCTGGGCGTGGATTTTGTGGGGCTGCTGAATTTGCGTGGCGAAGCACCTGCCGGACTGGGGGCGAATCTACAGGCGGTGAAGCGCGGGGTGTATGTGAGCCCGAAGCATGGAGCGAAGGCGGGGGATGAACTGAGGGTGATCCTGGATGACCGGGTGGTCGCGCTGAAGGTGGCGGGTGTGGTGCCGGAAGTGCCTGGTGTGCCCGGATTACCGGCGCATCTTCTGCTGATGGATTTGCCAGACGCGCAGGCGGTGCTGCAACGGGGTGATGCGGTGGACCGTGTGGAGGTGCTGGCGCAGGATGGTGCGGCCTTTCCGAAACTGAGAGAGGAAACGGGGGAACTGCTCAAGACCCGATGGCAGGTGAGAGGCGGTACGGACCGGCGGCAACTGGCGGGGACGATGACGCAGGCTTTCCGGCTGAATCTCACGATCCTCTCTCTGCTAGCGCTGCTGGTGGGCGGGTATTTGATTTTTCAGGCGCTGGATGGTGTAGTGCTGAGAAGGCGGGAAGAGATCGGGATTTTGAAATCTCTTGGTGTGACGGACCGGGCGATCCAAGCGGCGTTTTTGTGTGAAGCGGGAATGCTGGGGCTGTGCGGGGGCGGGCTGGGAGTGCTGCTGGGATGGCTGGGCGCGCAAGGAGCGGTGGGTGGTGTGACGAAGACGATGAATGCGCTGTATGGTGCGACGAGCGAGCAGCAGGCGGCGCTGAGCTGGAGCGAGGCGCTGCTGGCTCTGGGGATCTCGGTGACGGCGAGCCTGATTGCGGCGTGGTGGCCGGCGCGCATGGCGGCACGGACGCCACCTGCACACATGCTGGGCAGGCATGCGGCGCCGTTTGAAGGCGGGCGTGTGTGGCGAGTGGAATGGATTGGCTGGGCGATGCTGGCAGCGGCGGTGCTGCTGGCGCAAGTGCCGGTGTGGAGACTGGCGAACGGCACGCGGATGCCGCTGGCTGGTTATGCCGCAGCCTTTTTCTGGCTGGTAGGAGCTGGCTTGGTGGCGGGTGCGGTGCTGCGCTTTCTGGCGAGCAAGAAGGTGATGTCTGCGGTGTGGCGCGTGGCCTTGTCCCAACTGCGGCGGCCAACGGTGAGGCATCGCTTTGCCGTGGCGGCGCTGACGAGCGCGGTGGCGATGACGACGGGGATGGCGGTGATGGTGGCGAGCTTTGACCACACGATGCGGGGCTGGATCGACCGCACGATGAAGGCGGACATTTATGTGAGCAGCGCGGGGGCGCAGAGCGCGTCATCGACGAATGCGATCTCCGCAGCGACGGTGAAAGAGCTGGGCGGCGGTGCCGAAGTGGCGGAGCTGGCGGCGATCCACGCGAAGACGATGATGTGGCGCGGCGGGGAAGTGCTGATCCTGGGAACCCAGGCGGAATTTGCGCACAAGCATAGGCTGTATGCGTGGGTGCAAGCACCGAGGAACGAGGAGTGGTGGAGGAGTGAAGATGGAGCCACGAATGCGATCATCAGCGAGAGCTGGAGCGAGCGATTTGGGACGAAGGTGGGAGAGGTGATTGATGTGGCGGGGCATGCAGTGCGGGTGGTGGCGATGAATGCGGAATATGGGAATGAGCGTGGATCGCTGACGCTGCCAGCGGGGGTGTTTAGAGAATGGTTCAAGACGGATGAGGCGTGGCGTGTGGCGCTCATGCTGAAGCCGGGGGTGGATGCGGAGGCGGTGAGGAACCAGATCGAAGCCAGCCATGCCGGGCTGCGGGTGTTTACGAATGCGCATCTGCGGCGCGAGGCGCTGCGCATTTTCCGACAGACCTTTTCGGTGACGCACGCGCTGGAGGTGATTGGTGTGATCGTGGCGGTGGCAGGGCTGGGACTGGCGCTGACGAGCCTGCTGCTGGAACGGCGCGCAGTCTTAGCGACGCTGCACTCGCTGGGGATGACGCGAAGTGAGATCGCACGAGCGGCAGCTCTGGAGGGGCTGGGCGTGGCGGGAGCGGGGGCGTGCACGGGCATCGTGGCCGGTCTGTGGCTGGGCTGGCTGCTGGTGTATCGCATCAACAAGCAGTGCTTTGGATGGACGCTGCAGTTTCACGCGGTGTGGTGGCACCTGGCGGTGCTGGGGACCGCGGTGGTGGCCGTGGGCATGGCGGTGGCGGCGCTGGTGGGACGATGGGCTGCGCTGCTGCCTGCAGAACACTCGGAGGAATGACATGAAGCTCTTCTTTTTACTGACCTTGATCCTGACAAGCGTGCTGCACGCGCAGACGACGGCGGACGGTTTTGAACTGCCGAGGGCGGGAAGAGAATTTGTGTTTCCGCGTGATCATGGGAGCCATCCGAATTTTCGTACCGAGTGGTGGTATGTGACCGGGCATCTGGACGGGAAGGACGGTCGGCGGTTTGGATTTCAGGTGACGTTTTTCCGGCAGGCGCGGCGCGAGGATGGACGCACGCTGCATCTGCACCTGGCGCATGCTGCGCTGCTGGATGCGGCCACAGGAAACTTTATTCATGAGGAACGGCTGAATCGGGAAGGGTGGGATGCTGAGGCGTCTGAGACAGCGCTGGAGGTGCGGAATGGGAACTGGTCACTCAAAATGGATGAGCAGACGCAGCGCATTCAAATTGCAGCAACCGTGAAGCATGAGGTTGTGATGCAACTGGAGTTGGAAGTGGTGAAGCCGCTGGTGGTGTTTGGGAAAGACGGTGTCTCGCGCAAAGGGGTATCGGAGTCAGCAGCGAGCCACTACCTGACGTGGCCGCGTCTGAAGACCAACGGCATGGTGAAACTGGGGGCGACGGAGCATGCGGTGAGCGGCGAGGCGTGGATGGATCATGAGTTTAGCAGCAGCCAGCTAGACGAAGGACAGGTCGGCTGGGACTGGGGCGCGCTGCAGCTCAAAGACGGGCGTGAGATCATGGTTTACCGCATGCGGCGGAAGGATGGCACGGCGGACCCGGCCTCGACGCTGGCGGTGGTGGGCAAGGATGGCAAGGTGAGGCATCTGGCGAGAGATGCCTTCTCATGGGAGGTGCTGGGCACGTGGAAGAGCCCGCGCAACGGGGCGGAGTATCCCAACCGGGTGAGGGTGCGTTTTGAAGGGGAGTCCTTTGAACTGAGGCCACTGGCGATGGATCAGGAGCAGGACGGGGGCATCACGCGGCTGCCGTATTGGGAGGGGGCGTGTGATGTGGTGGATGCGCAGGGGCAGAGCGCTGGCAGGGCGTTTCTGGAGCTGGCTGGGTATGCGGGGGATCTGACGGGGTATCTGGCACCGAAGGTGGAGTGAGGGCGGGGCGGGGAGTACTGCGGCGGTGTGACGATGAGACGCTACTGGAGGGCGCGGATTGTGGAGAAAGTTTTGGGTTTGCTTCCCTGAGGGGGCGCTCCTATCCAGGGGTGGCGCTCGCTACGCGAGCTTACCCCTGGCTACCGGCTGTGATCCCTCCGGGATCAAAATACACTGCTGCGGCGCTGGTCTGCTCAAGAGACAGACTGGTCAGGAGTATTTGACGTCCTTGCGGGGCTCCATCTCGAAGGCAGTGGATTCCTGCTCGGAGATGTTGGGCTTGAGGACTTCCTCGCGGAATTTGATGTAGTGGGGGTCATCCTGGCAGATGGCGAGCTTGTCCATGCTCTCGACCTCGATGTAAACGAACCAGGGATAGGGGTCTGAGTTGTTGACGCGCTTGCCGGTTTTGACGGTGAGCACCTCGGGCACGCGAAGGAGCATGACGCGGGTCTGGGACATCATGGTCTCCAGCTTTTCCTCATCGACCTGGGGCTTGAGCTGAAACAGGCTGAGGTAGGCGATCATGGAGGCGGATGAAGCGGCGGCCCGTGCAGGTCAGACAGACTAGGATTTCCAGTCGAGCACGCCTTTTTTCCAGGCGTAAACGAAGGCAACCAAGAGCACAGCGACGAAGCCGGAAGCCACGGCGAGAATGGAGGGGCCAAAGGCGGCGAGGTAGTCCTTGTAAACGATGGACCAAGGGTAGAGGAAGACGACCTCGATGTCGAAGAGGACGAAGAGCATGGCTACGATGTAGAACTTCACGCTGAATCGCGGCTGGCTGTCCCCCACAGGAAGCATACCGCACTCGTAGGCGGAGTCCTTGATGGCGTTGCGCTTGGCGGATTTGCCGAGGAGCGCGGAAGCGATGAGGGTCACGACTGCAAAGCCACCGGCAAGGACGATCTGAAGCAGGACGGGGATGTAATTCTCAAACATGTGGGGGAAATGTTGGGGAATGGGTAGCAAGAGCTGGTGCAGCGTCAAACCCGGAAACAAAAAGGGCCGCCCTGCACGTGGCAGAGCGGCCCGAAAGGAAACCCAGATGCGATCAAGCACGAGCGGCAGCGGCAGCCGAAGTGCGGGCCACGACGGCGGCGCTACGGGCGGCGATGGCTGCATTGTGCGCAGCGCGCAGACCGTCAAGGCCACGGTAGGTCTTGCCCACTTTGGCACAGAGGCCACGGCTGACGAGATTCTGCAGCTTCTCGTAGGAACGCAGACGGAGCATTTCTTCACCACCACTCACTGCATTTTTCAGCTTGAGATTGTCATAAACCAAGCCAAACAACGTGTTGAACTCATAAGTCTCAGGCTTTGAGAGGACATTAACCAGCTCGTCAGTGACATGATCAGGTACCCGGCGAGAGAAACGTGTCTTGCGTGTCGGTGTAGTGGTAGGCATATGGACCTTTAGCCTAGCACAGGACAGTCGTGTTCGCGACGCTTTTATGTGCGGTGGAGGCTTTTTCTCCTATGACGCATAAGGATTGATAGAAAGCCTCAGCTGGCCTCGTTATAGCGCAATACCATGCCTTAATTTGTATTTACAAGGCATGGCTAAATTACGGTGGTTTAAATGCCTATGCGGCGTCGGTTATTTCTTGGCAATCTTGTAAATTGCCCCGCTGCTGCGAATGTAGAGCGCGCCATCGGCGATAGCTGGGGATGCCGAGATGGATTCACCAAGCAGGTTCTGGCCGAGGACCTCGAATTTTTCGGGAGAGGCGCGTACGATGAAGCTTTCTCCGCGATCATTGGAGAAGAGCAGCTTGTCGCCAAAGGCAAGGGGTGCGGGGACGTGCTTGCCGGCCAGGCGGTCGTCCCAGAGGTCTTTGCCGGATTTGACATCCACGGCGCTGACGATGCCGCCACGGGTGATCTGGTAAAGGGTGCCATTGACGATGACGAGTGAGGCCTCGCTGGCATTGCGCTTTTCGCGATCCCAGAGCACGTGGCTTTCGGTGATGTCGCCGGTCATCTTGTCGTCGATGCGGACGCAGACGGTGTGGGCGCGCTCGGAGCCGGTGTTGAGGATGAGCATGTCTCCGAGGCGAAGGGGGGGGATGGCGGCATTGAAGCCGCCGTGGCGGATGGTCCAGAGCTCCTTGCCGGTGGTGACATCATAACCGAAGGCGGCGCGGGAGCCGATGGAGACGAGGACCTGCCTGCCGCCGATTTCGAACACGCCTGGGGTGTGGTAGGCTTTGCGCATGTCTCCATCACGGGTGGGCTTGCCTTCTTTGTCGAGATCTCCGTAGTCGGTGGTGCGGGAGGTTTTCCAGACGCTCTTGCCGGTCTTTTTGTCGAGGGCGGTGACGAACTGCTGATCGATGCCGTCGAAGGTGAGGATGATCAGATCGCCAAAGATGATGGGGGAGGAGCCGGGGCCGCGGAAGTGGCGCACATTGATGTCGCGGCGCTCCCAGACTTTTTCGCCGGTGGCGGGGTCGAGGCGGGCGGTGCCGTAGGTGCCAAAGTGGACATAGAGCGCGTCCTCCTCCAAAACGGGGGAGGGGGCGGCGTAGTTGTTCATGGGATTGCCGAGATCCTCGGGGGAGGTGTTTTCGAAGACCAGCTTGTGATGGATGATCTTGCCGCTCTGGCGATCAATGCCATAGACGTACTGTTTGGTGCCGTCTGTGGTGGCGGAGGTGAACCAGATCATGTCGCCGCCGATGACGGGGGAGGAGTGGCCCTGGTCCTGAAGCTCGGTGCGCCAGATGATGTTTTTGCCGGTGGTGCTGTCCCACTCCAGCGGGATGCGAGCCACCTCGACTGCGGGGACGATGTTGTCCTGAGCGGGGCCGCCTTTGGCCGGCCAGAACACAGGCTTGGTGGCAGGCTGGGCGTTCGCAAGAACGGACAGCAGGGCGAGGGAAAGGGCGGAGAGGGCTGGCGTGCGGATCATGAGCCTGAAGTTGACGGCGCAGAAGGGAAATTCTTTCGCCGATGGACAAGAGCATGATTGCTGTGCAGCATCCAGCTGTATCCCCGACTGACCATGAAAAAAGCCCTTCTCACCTGCCTAACCCTGAGTCTAAGCCTGAGTGCGCTCCATGCTGAAGACAGCCTCAACGAGCAACTGCGCCGTGCAGCGGAGAAGCTCAAGAATGAATTCGCGAAAGTGAAGGAGCAGAGCGAAGTGAAGGGACGGGAGTGGTATAAGAAAGCCAAAGAGCGACTGACGACCAGCCGTGAAGAATATCTGAAGCAGGCGGGAGCAGCGCTGACCGGGTGGAAGGCAGACATCGATGTTCTCAAAGACCAGGGCGGGCGAGACTACTTTAAGACGCGAGTGAGCGCGCTGGAGCAGCACCACGCCTTTGCGGTGAAGGAGATGGAAACGCTCAGCGGCATCGCTGACGATGCGCAGTTCCGTGCGCGTCAGAAGAGCTTTGACAAGACGCTCTGGACACTGGAGGCCGCCGTGGAGCAGGCCCAGGAAGAAGCGGGGCTGTAGGCGCAAGCCCGGCCCAGCATGCCGCAAGCCGAGAGCGGCATTGCCCGCGAAGCATGAATATGGTGAAATAACTTCAACCCAAAGACTGCCATGAAAAAGCTGCACCACGTCATCGCCGCCATTGATTTCACCGACTGCTGCAGGGCCGCCCTGCGCGAAGCGGCGCGCCGCGCCTCCCTCGATGGAGCGGCCATCACCGTCGTCCATGTGATGGACGAATTTCTCGTGCATGAGCTGAAGAACGCGCTGGCCACCGACCAGGCGACCGTGCGGGCGGATTGGCTGGAGCGGCTGAAGAAGTTTGTGGCGGATGCGGAGGTCAGCAGCGCCGTGAATGCGGAGGTGCGGATCGGCACGCCATTTACCGAGCTGGTGGAGGCGTGCCGCGCGCACAGCGCCGACCTGCTGGTGATGGGGGCTAAAGGATCGCGCAATGAGCCGCACCGAATCGGAGTGATCGCCGCGAAATGTGTGCGAAAGGCTCCGGTGGATGTGCTGGTGGTGAGGGAGGATGCACAGGGGCCCTTTAAGAAGATCGTGGCGTGTGTGGATTTTTCCGAAAACTCCGCCAAGGCGGTGCAGTGCGCGCTGCATGTGGCGCAGCAGGACAGCGGTGAGCTGGACTGCCTGCATGTGTTTCAGAGCGCGCTGGCGATGTCTCTAGACTACGGCGGCTTTGCGCCCTCTCTGCCGGCCACGTATGACCCGCAGGCGGTGGACAACTGGCGCAAGGAACTGGCAGCATTTCTGGAGCCGCTGACCCGTGAGGGTGAAGGTGTGAGTGTGGCTCAGCATGTGACGGAACGCGTGAACATCCGCGAGGCGATCCTGGACCACGTGAGCGAGACGCATGCGTCTCTGGTGGTGCTAGGAACCAGCGGAAAAACCGGACTGCGGGAGATGCTGATCGGCACGACTGCGGAAAAGATCGTTCAGCACGTGCCGTGCTCGATCCTGGCGGTGAAGCCTGATGGTTTTGTGATTTCTCCTGATTGACCTTTTCAGCCATGAAGAAAAAAGCCGCGCCTGAAGATCCCAGCATCGCCGAGCTGCAGGCGGCGCTGCAGGCGAGCGAACAGATCTCAAGCGCGATCGTGGAGACGGCGGTGAACGCGATCATCACGATCGACGAGAACTGCTTTATCGAGACGGTGAACAGCGCGACGGAGCGGCTGTTTGGCTACAAGCGCGAAGAGATGATCGGCCGGAACATCAGCATGCTGATGCCGCAGCCGTACCGGTCGCGGCATGACCGGTACGTGAAGAACTACCTGGAGACAGGAGTGAAAAGGATCATCGGCATCGGGCGAGAGGCGGTGGCGCAGAGGAAAGACGGCTCTGTGTTTCCCATCGACCTCTCCGTGGGCGAGGCTGTGCTGCCAACCGGGCGGCGTATTTTTACGGGCATCATCCGAGATCTGACCGACCGAAAAGAGCTGGAGGACAAGCTGCTGCACATCAGCGAGGAGGAGCAGGCGAGGATCGGGCAGGACATTCACGATGACCTGTGCCAGCAGCTGGCGGCGATCGGGTGCCTGGCGAAGGTGGCGCAAAAAAACCTGGCCAAGTCGGGATGCCCCGAGGCGGAGAATCTGGCGGAGATCGTGCAGCTTGTGAGCAAGGCGAACACGCGTGCGCGTGAGACCTCGCGCGGGCTGATGCCGGTGGTGCTGGACTCCGGCGGACTGATGGCGGCGCTGGAGGAACTGGCTGAAAGCACCGCGCGTGCGTATGAGATCGAGTGTGATTTCCGCTATGACAATCCGGTGCAGGTGGCGGACAACAAGATGTCTGTGCAGCTTTTCCGCATTTCGCAGGAGGCGGTATCCAATGCGGTGAAGCACGGGCAGGCGAACCGCGTGGACATTCATCTGGCGAGGCAGAGCGGGAATATTGTGCTCACGGTACGTGACAACGGGGTGGGGATTCCTGATCTGGCCTCGAAAGGAACCGGCATGGGGCTCTTGACCATGAATCATCGCGCTCAAATGATAGGAGGCACACTCAAAATCGAGCCGCGCACCGGCGGCGGCACCCAGGTCATATGCAGCGTACCCGCACCAGCGAAAAATCAGTGAAGCGTGTCATCCTCGTGGATGACCACCCGATCATGCGGCATGGGCTGGCGCAGCTCATCCGTGCCGAAGATGGACTGGATGTGATCGGAGAAGCAGGCAATGCAAGGGAAGGGCTGGAGGTGGTGGGCAAGCTGAAGCCGGACCTGGCGGTGATCGACCTGACGCTGCCGGACAAGAACGGGCTGGAACTGGTGAAGGACATCCGGGCGATGCATGCTGCGACGCAGTGCCTGGTGCTCTCCATGCATGATGAGACGATGTATGGTGAGCGCGCCCTGCGCGCCGGAGCACGAGGCTATGTGATGAAGGAGGAGGCTGCGGACCAGCTCGTAACCGCCATTCACAAGGTGCTGGGCGGCGGGCTGTATGTGAGCGAATCTCTCAACGCCCGAATGCTGGAGCAGGTAACCGGGGCGGCGAGATCGAAAGCGACGGGCATGGATTCACTGACGGACCGTGAACTGGAGATCCTGACGATGATCGGAAAAGGTGTGGCAACGAAGCTCATCGCCGCGCAGCTGAGCATCAGCGCGAGGACGGTGGAAGCCCACCGTGCGCACATCAAGGAGAAGCTGAGCATGACCGATGGTGCAGCGCTGGTGCGCTATGCGGTGCAGTGGGTGGAGAGCCAGGCGAAGCTGTAGCATGCAGAAGGCGGCGGATGATCTGAGAGTCATGCGATCCAAGCATGACTGATTCGTTTTTTGAGAGAAGGAACACGGTGCGCCGGAACGGGCCGCAGCGGGTGTGATGGAGTGAGGTGAATGCTTTGTGAAAGCCCGCCTGCGTCCAGGAATGGCACTGGGCATGGAGCGGTTTTACGAAGGGAAACAACCACAAATATTGATTAAATTTGCGTTGACGCTCCGCAGGGCGCTCTCATAACCTCTTCACACGGCAACAGCCGCCAACAACACTATGGCCAAGAAAGCAACCAAAGCAAAACCAGCAGCCAAGAAGGCTGCCAAAGCAAAACGGAAACCCAATCCTGCTCTCATGAAGCCGGTGCAGCCTGATGCGGTTCTCGGAGCCGTCGTCGGTAACAAAGCTGCTCCTCGTGGTCAGATCACGAAAAAGCTGTGGGACTACATCAAGAAGAACGGTCTCCAGGACGCGAAGAACAAGCGCAACATCAATGCTGATGACGCATTGAAGGCGGTGTTCGGCGGCAAGAAGACGGTGACGATGTTTGAGATGACCAAGCTGGTCTCCAAGCACATCTCCTAATCTGAGATCCTGCATTCCATGACGCCGCGCCGGGGTGACACCAGGCGCGGCGCTTTTTTTGTTTGTGTGGCGCACCGGTGTTTAGTGATCAGGGAACGTGCGCGACGTAGTCGAGCTCCATGAATTCGGCGACTTCGGGGATCCAGCGAGTCTGGACGAAGGCTGTGTGATCCGGGTGGCTGCTGTAGAAGGTGTAAGCTGCCTCGTCTGCAAACTCCATGGAGAGGCCGAAGGTGAAGCTGTTCTTGGGGCTGGTCTGGCGGAGGCACTCGAAATTTTGCACTCCGGAGATTTGGGCGAGTGCGCAGGCTGCACGGAGGAAGTCTCCTTCAGCGGCAGAGCCGAGAGGGTGTTTGAGGCGGAAGGCTACGGTGTGGCGGATCATGGCCGAAGGATGGATGGGACAGGCGTGATGTCAAAAGTCCCAACGCTGGGGCTTTCCTTTCAAGGGAGCGACTTCGATGAAGTCGATCTCGGAATCCGGAAGATAGAGACGAAGTGTGCCGAGAGGGCCTTCGTCTTTCAGGGGGACTTTTAGCTGCTGCCAGTCTCCGGCTTTGACCTCGAATGGGGTGGAGTGGATAACACTGGGCTCTGAGGAGGTGTGCGGCAGGGAGTCGATTTTTGCTGCGCCTCCCTGCGTGCTGCGAATGCGCAACGTGACTGTGGCGGGGCCGGTGAGTTTGGCCATACCATGACCGAGAAAGGCGGTGCCAGGCTGGCCGGTGCCTTTGAATGTGATGATGCCGGCGCTGACGGTGGCTTTGCACTGGCGCTCCTTCCAAGCATCGAGCGGGTCGGTCTTGGCGGCAGGGGGGTTAGTGGAGGCAACGGGTTTGTAAGCTGGATTGGGGCGGGGATAGGTAGCGCCGGTGTCTTTGAGAAAGCCGTCGATGAGGGCATCGAGCTCCTTCACTTTGTCCGGCATCTGTGAGGCGAGATCGTGAGTTTCGCCGAGGTCATCGCGAAGGTTGTAGAGCTCGTGTGTGTTGGGATTGCCAAACCAGCGCAGCAGCTTGAAGTCGCCACTGCGAACCCAGACCCCGCCTGCGCGGTTGGCTCCGGCGTGCGGGTGGTAATTGAAGTAGGCCTGGCGTTTGAGGACACTCTCTCCTTTGAGGACATTGGCGTAGCTCACTCCGTCGATGGTCTGCTGCGCGGGCTTGGCGATGCCGAGGAGATCAATGACGGTAGGATAAATATCGATGGGGCCGACGACGGCTTCGCTATTGGTGCCGGGCTTGATCTTGCCTGCCCATGACCACATGAGGGGGACACGGGTGCCGCCTTCATAGAGGGTGCCTTTGCCATCGCGTAGAGGGGTGTTCATGGTGGGGGGCTGGTTGCCGGCCCACTTGCGCCAGTCAGTGAGGAAAGCGCTTTTGTTCTTCTCGGCTGCTTCGGTCTTTCCGCTGCCAGGGACGTTGCTGTGGGTGTTGCCGCCGTTGTCGGAGGTGAAGATGACGATGGTGTTGTCGGCGATGCCCTGGTTTTCGAGTTCGGCAAGGATGCGGCCGAAACATTCATCCACGCTTCTGAGCATGGAGGCCATGATGGGATTTCCCTGCCGTCCACTGGGATCTTTTTTGGCGGCGAAGTCTTTGGTGTACTCTTCCTTGTGGCCCCAGGGGCCGTGGACGCCGTAGCACCAGAGATTGAGGAAGAAAGGGGTGTCTTTGCTGGATGAGATGAACTTCACAGCCTCCGCCGCCTGGCGGTCAACAATGTACTCGCCCTGCGGACCATCGGTGATGGTGCCGACGCGGTTTTTGGAGGTGGGATTGCCCTCGGCGGTGACGCCATAAGGGGAGAAGTACTCGCCGGGTGGGCCGGGGTCGGGATGGCAGTGAAAGGCGACATCAAAGCCCTGCTGCTCGGGCCAGTGAGGCTGGGTGAGTCCGAGGTGCCATTTGCCGATGTGGGCGGTGCGATAGCCCGCGCCCTTGAGAGTTTCTGCCAGGGTGATCTGAGCGGGCTCCAGGTAGTTTTTACTCTCCGGCAGAAGCATGGGGGCATTGGCCGGGGCGGTTTCACGCATAAAGACGTGACCCGCAGGTTGAGGAGGCTGGTGACCGCTGGCGGTGGTGATGCCGTGGCGAGCGCTGTACTGGCCGCTGAGAATGCTGCCGCGCGTGGGGGAGCAGAGAGGCTGCGAGTAGGCGCTGGTGAAGCGCATGGCACGCGTGGCAAACTTGTCGATGTTGGGGGTTTCGTAGTACTTCGATCCCTGAACACCGCAGTCCATCCAGCCCATGTCATCGACAAGGAAGAGGACGACGTTTGGCCTGGCCGCCGAGGCGGAGTGAACGATGGCGAACGATGACAGGAGCAGGGCCAGGATGCATTTCATGGTGCGCGGAGAACGATGTCGGAAGCGGGATCATTTCGTGGAAATGGCGGATGATCTGCGCGGAATGAATTTGCGGGGTGGGGCTTTCGCGCTCCTCTGCACACCAGCATGAGCGACTATTTCAAGCTGCGTGAACATGGTTCTTCGGTGCGCACCGAGATTGTGGGCGGGGTGACTACATTCATCACCATGGCGTACATCATGGTGGTGAATCCTGCGATCCTGTCGTTTGCGGGCATTCCGACGGGGCCGAGCACGGTGGCGACGATCCTGACGGCGGCGGTGGGATGTGCGCTGATGGGATTGATCGCTAACCGGCCGATCGCGGTGGCGCCCTACATGGGAGAGAATGCGTTCATTGCGTTTGGCCTTGTGGCGCTGGGGATCGGATGGGAGCAGCGGCTGGGGGCGGTGTTTGTGAGCGGGGTGCTGTTTTTGATCATCACGCTGCTGGGGGTGCGCGGCTGGCTGGCGAACGCCGTGCCGGTGGGGCTGAAGCACAGCTTTGCAGTGGGGATTGGTTTGTTTCTGGCCTTCATTGGTCTCTATGAAACGGGGATGGTGACGAGCTTTGTGTCTGGGATGCCAGCGCAGGCCCTGCAGGCGGATGCGCGGGGGCTGCTAGTGGCTCCGGCGGTGCCGGTGAAGATCGGGAATCTGCGTGATCCGCAGGTGCTGCTGGCGATGGGAGGCTTTTTGCTGATGACTTTGCTCATGATCCGCAAGGTGCGAGGGGCGCTGCTGCTGGGCATCGTGGGTGCAGCGGTGGTCGGCGTGGCACTGGGCTTTGGTCATGCGCCCAAGGCAGTGACAGCGATGCCGTTTACGGGTGAGTATGATCTGAGCAGGATCGCTTTTAAGCTGGATGTGGCCGGTGTGCTGAAGCTGACTTTCCTGCCAGTGCTGCTGACACTGCTGCTGATGAGTTTTCTCGACACGCTGGGTACGCTGACCGGGCTGGGAGCTGCAGCCGGCATGCTGGATGAGAAGGGCAATTTCCCTGAGGTGGAAAAGCCGATGCTGGTGGATGCGCTGACGTGCCTCTTCAGCGGCCTGGTGGGGACTTCGACGAGCGGGGCGTACATCGAGTCAGCTACAGGGATCAGTGCCGGAGCACGAACGGGACTGGCTGCGGTGGTAACGGCGGGGCTGTTTGTGGTGTCGCTGTTTTTCATTCCGCTGATTGAGCCGCTGCAGCAGCTGCGGTTTGCGTATGGCCCGGCGTTGATTGCGGTGGGGGTGCTGATGACTGGCTCGGTGAGGCGGATCGATTTTGATGACCTGACAGAATGGGTGCCAGCCTTTGTGACGATCGTGATGATGCTCTTTACCTATAACATTGCCAACGGGCTGACGGCCGGGCTGGTGGTGCATCCGGTGCTGAAGCTGGCGGCGGGGCGGGGAAAAGAGCTGAACGCGGGCACGGTGGCGCTGGCGCTGCTATGCGCGGCGTACTACGGAGTTGGGCTGCCACACTGAAGCAGGAGGCTCCGATCATGAATCCCACTGGCTGCGCTGCACACCGATGAAGCACATGCCGAGGCCGACCAGCACGTGGACGAATAGGACGAAGCCGGCGATGGCGGGGTTGATGATGTCGGTGTCGGTGACCTGCTTTACGGCATCGTAGAAGGCGGTGCTGCGCATGCTGCTGAGGCTGCCGCTCCAGCTCCAGAAAGCGACGACGAGAGGCTGGACCCAGTTTTCCAGCCAGTCGGGGAGGGTAAGGACAGCACCTGAGAGAGGGAGCTGGAAGCCGACGAGGTAGATGCAGAGGATGGTGGCCTTTTCCGGTGTCTTGCTGAGAGCGGAGATGCCGAGACAGACACTGGTCATGGCCGCTGAGGCGAGGACGAGCAGAATGAGCTTGGTGATCAAGTCGCCGGGCAATCCGCCGGTGACCATGTCCACGAAGAAGCCCATCCATAAACTCTGGGCGAGGACGAACATGCCGAGGAAGATGACCTTGCTGCCGATGTAGGCGAAGGGGTGCAAACCGCCGAGCTTTTCACGTTCAAGGATGAGGCGCTCCGAGGCGATCTCGCGGGCGGCGTTGTTGCTGGCCATGAGCGTGACCAGCACGACCTGCAGCATGACGAGACCGGAGACAAGGCCGCCTGCCTTGGACTGCTCTTCCTTGTGCTGCCCCTGCTGCCGGAACTCCTGTTCGATGTTTGAATCTTGATAAGTTGAGAGGGCACGCAGCGGCTTGATGCCATCGAGCGCAAAAATGACGACCAGCAGAGGGAAACCGACGAGCATGGCGAGGTGCATCCAGACCTGGGCCTTGTCCCTGCGGAAGATGGTGATGCGGCGGCGAAGCAGCTCAAAGAGCTGTGTGAGCATGGAGGGCATCTCGACCGGGTGAATCTCCTGGGGCTCTGCCGAAGGAGCCTGCTCAGGCAAAGCCACGGAGCGGCTTTCACGAACATAGGTCTTGGAAGGGCCGCTGCTTTTTCTGGCCCTCTCCTCCGCCGGCTCCGTGGGTTTGCCGTCGAAGCCGTGGCTGCTGTAGTAGGCGTCGCGGTGCTTTGCCCAAGACTCATGCCAGTCTCCGGCTTTGCGCTCCGTGAGCTTGAGGTAAATCTCTTCCGGATGCTCCACGGCAAAGTAGTGCAGCATGGCACCGGGCGGGCCGTGGTAGGTCAGCACTCCCTGGTACATGACCATGACGCTGTCGTAGGCATCCAGGCTGGCGAGGCTGTGGGTGACGTTGATGACGACGCGCTTGGGGTGGCTCCTGGAGAGGACGCGAAGGAGGTCTGTGATTTCGCGTTCTGATTTGGGGTCCAGGCCGCTGGTGACTTCGTCGCAGAGGAGCAAGCAGGGGTCGGTAACAAGCTCAAGCGCGAGACCGAGACGGCGCTTCTGACCGCCGGAGAGGACCCTGACCTGACGGTCTGAGAGCTGGGAGAGACCGGTGACCTCCAGGATGTGGTCGAGGGCAGGAATGAAGTCCTCGGTCTGGGCCAGCTGGGTGCGCATGGCCATGGCGCTACCGATGCTTTCCTCCACGGTCAGGAGATCATAAGCCAAGCTGAACTGAGGGACGTAGCCGAGGTCTCCGGGGTGGAGATCCTCCTCGTCACTGAGATCCCTGCCATCCCAGAGCAGATCTCCGGATGTCTGCTGATGGATGCCGGTGATGACCTTAAGCATGGTGGTCTTGCCGCAGCCGGAAGGCCCCACGATGGCGACAAGATGGGCCGGAGGGATATTGAAGCTGACCTCCCGAAGCAGGTGCACAGTGCTGTTGTTTTCCGAGTCCGGCGGGCCATCGACTTCAAGACAAACGTTGTGTGCTTTGAGCATGCAGGTTAAATAAGTGACTGACACTAGGCCGGGCTGAACAGCTCTGGCGATTAAAAAATTCAACCCGCCGCCAAAATGCAACGCCGCAACCGACCGGGCAAGCGTTCCTCCGCCTCATCTTTCCGCTGGATCGGGGGGCTGGTGGTGATGGGCCTCATCTGCGCAGGCGTGCTGGTGATGCTGGCCCCGACCCTGGTGACCAACTACATCCGCGCCTACCTGCAAAAAGATGACTTTCGCCATAAGGTGGAGGAGCTTGTCGCTGCGAGGGTGGGGGGCAGTGTGCACCTGGCGCCGATCCTCTGGAATGACGACAACGCGACGGCGGCTGATTTTTCCGTGGATTCCCCAGTTTGGAAGCTGGAGGCAAGCGGGCTGCATGCTGCGCTGGAGTTTAGCGCCATCCGGAATGGCAAGTGGAGCATTCAAAATGCCGGAGCGGATGAACTGATGGTGAAGCGCATGCCGGCCGGAGAGATGAGCCGTGCGGACGAGGGGCTGGCGGCAGATTTTGACAGCAGTGGTGATGGGATTCCGTCCTTTTTACGGCGTTATATTCCGACCAAGACACGCATCAGTGGTTTTGATGTGCACCGCTTTGTCTTTGAGCAGGAAGGCTGGAAAATCTCTGAAACGGGGCTTTCTCTGGGAGGCTGGCAGAGCGGGGAGGTTTCCGTCCAAGCCAAATTGAATGGGGGCAAGCTGCAAACACCCATCCAAGCTCCGGAGCAGAAAGAGCCCCTGCAGTTTGATGTGGCCAAGGCAACGCTCCGTGCCGGCAAGAACCAGATCCAAGTCAGTGATGCCACGCTGCGGTGGAAACAGGGGGCCGAAGCGACCATGCGAGGCAGCCTAAAGCATGATACCGGAGCCTGGCAGATGCTTGTGCATGCCAAGGCCGTGCCGCTGGATGAATTTCTGGATGAATGGTGGAGGCAGCGTCTGAGTGGCAAAGTGGAGGGCGACGTGGAGCTTTCCGGGGCACATGGCGCTCCCATGGCGTGGAAAGTCAATGCTGCACTGAAAGGCGGGGAACTGACGGGACTGCCGATCCTCGACAAACTGGTGACCTATACGAATACCCAACGGTTTAAAAGGGTGGTGCTGGACATCTGCAGCGCCTCCTTCCGGCCGCAGGGGGATGCCCTGCGGGTCGAAAACATCATTGTGCAGTCAAACGGGCTGCTACGGGTGGAGGGAAGCCTAAACATCCGCGGCAGGGTGGTGGATGGCGATTTCATGCTGGGGGTGACTCCCGAGACGCTAAGCAGCATCCCAGGTGCTGCCAGCCGAGTCTTTGTGGAGGCTGGAAGCCCGGGTGCACCTCCGGGGCTCAAGTGGGCAAGGGTACGAGTGGCCGGAACGATCGAGGCTCCGCAGGAGGATCTGAGCAGCCGACTCGTGGGGGCGGCGGGCATGTCCCTGCTGTTTGACACCCCGGGAACGCTGGTAGGGACGGGGGCGGAAACTCTACTCAAGCCGGTTCTGGGGGAGGATGCCGCCAAGATGCCTGGCAAAATCCTAGATAGTGCGAGCGGTGTGATTGAGAACGGTGTGAACGCCGGTTCGGGGCTGATCAACAAGGTGCTGCCTATCTTTCCCGTAAAATGAGATTGTTGCACGGCGGGGATGTGCCGCTAGCATGAGGCTACGTCATGTCTGCTCATCCCCCCATCTCGTTTGCCGCCCGTGAGTCCAAGCAAGCCGTCGAAGAAGGCATGCTGTTTGCCCCGAAGTTTGACGAGCATGGCCTGATGCCGGCGATGGCTGTGGATGCCGACACTGGAGCACCCTTGATGCTGGCGTACATGAACGAGCAGTCGCTCAAAATGACACTCGAACTTGGGCAGGCGGTGTACTGGAGCCGTAGCCGGAACCAACTCTGGCACAAAGGAGCGACCAGCGGGGAGTTTCAGGAAATCATCGAAATCCGTACGGACTGCGACCAAGATGCACTGGTGCTGCGTGTAAAGCAGCATGGTGGTGGCTGCTGCCACACCAAGAGACCAACCTGCTTTTACCGTGTGGTGAAGGCGGCTGATGGCGAGGCACTGCTGGAGCCTGCGGCCTGAGCCGACTTTCGGCTCAGGAAACGAGCATCAAACAATCCGTGCTCAACGGCTGACTGGAACCATGCCGCCGTAGCGGGCATTGCCCTCCCAGGAACGTGGGCGATTCCATGGAAGGTTGCTGTTGCCGCTGTCCGGACCAACGACTTTTTTACGCTTAGGCTCGTCCGAAGTGCAGGACGTCAAAGAACATGCAATCGTGATGGCCGAAAGGAGAAGGCAGAAAAAGCGTGTTTTCATGACGCTGTTCTATGCAGCCGGTTGGTCAGTTTTGCACCAAGTTTTCGAGGATCACGTGATCTCCTGGCATGATAACCTGGCCGTTGACGACGGCGTCAGGAACGATGGATGCCATGGAGTTTTTCCCTTCGACGGTCATCACGCTGACTTTACCCACTGTCTGAGCGCCGCGGGTGACGATGAGCTTGGTCTGTTCAGTAAGGCCGCTGTCCTTACCTGCGTCGATGACAACGAAACCCCAGTCGTGGTTAACGGCCACAACACGAGAGGAAAGGCTGTTGCGCTCGAAGTTCTTGCCGCGGTCCTTAATCTTCTGCAGGACGTCATCCAAGCGCTTTTGAATGCCTGCCACCTTCTCTTCCTCGGCAGTGACTTCCTTTTTCTTGGCTTCGGCCTGTGATTCGAACTCAATCTTGTCCTTCTTGAGCTTGTTGATGCTTTCCACCATGGTTTCTGGGGTGATGCCAGCGGGCAGCCCGCTAAGTTCAGCAGCCAGCTCCTTCATCTTCTTTTCCTTGGCTTCCAGTTCCTGCTTCGCTGTTTCGATTTCGCTGCTGGAATTGGCCAGACGATTTTTCTGGGCTTTGAGCTTTTCGCTTTCGATATCCATCTCGCTCTGAATACTTGCGATTTCTGTTTTGACCTTGGAAAGGGCGCCACCAGGGCTGAGAAGCTTGGCTTCAGCCTGCTTTTCGAGCAGGATGCTGGCATTGATTTCCGCGATCTTGGTTCGAACGCTGGCAAACTCGCGACCGTTTTGATACGCGAAGAAGCTGGCAACGAGAATCACCACTGCGCTGAGGATGAAAAGGACTTTTGTCATGGGGAAGGAAAGGCGGGAATGAACGAAGAGATAGAAACAACCAAAGTTAAATTACTTGGCGGCGGGAGGTGCGGCACCAAAGGGATCTGCCGTGCTAGGAGCCGGAGTGGCAGCACCACCAGCTGGCGGTGCTGCAGGAGCGCCAAAGGGATCGGAGCCCATGGCTGGTGCTGCTGGTGCGGGAGCTGCCGGGGCGGCAGCAGGAGCGCCAAAAGGATCGCTGCCCATAGCGGGAGCAGGTGCGGCGGCGGGAGCACCAAAGGGATCAGCACCCATGGTAGCAGGTGCAGCGCCAGGGGCTGCAGGTGCAGAGGGGGCTGCTCCTGCAGCAGGAGCGGCGCCAGCGGCTGCCTTGGGGGCGGCCGTGTTAGCACTCTGCTCGGCTGCGGCCACTACGAGGTCGCCTGAGCGAATGTTATCCCCTTCGGAGAGGCTGCCTTTGACCAAGTCAGCCACGCAGGAATTGGGCTCCACGTCGCGCACTTTGAGCTTGGCGATCACGTTTTTGCCGCGCTTCACTTCAAGGTCTGCATTGGCGAAGACGCCACCTGCATTGCCCTTGTTGAGAACGACGAAACCCCAGTCGGTGTAGGAGTGAGCAACTTTGGCGGTGAAATCACTGTCCACGACGCCGCGACGTCCACGTGCTTCGCGTTCTTCGGCGGCTTTGGCTTCATCGTTAAGCTTGTTGACGCGTTCCTGAGCGGCAGCCAGACGCTGATTTTGGTTGGCGAGAGCGGATTCAGCCTGAGCAGTTTCCTTTTTGATGGATTCAATCTGAGCGACCAGAGCCTTGATGTTGCCAGCTTCGCGGATTTTTTCCTCGCTTTCAGCCAGCCTTTTCTGGATCTGCTCCAGACTGGATTTGACCGTATTTAACTCTTTGTCAGTGTTCTGAACCTTGCTGCTTGTGTCCGTCACGCCGGTTTTAGCGCTATCCAGTTCCTGTTTGGCTGCGGCAAGCTGGCCTTCGAGGGTTTTTTTGGCCTCTTCCGCTTTGGCGATATGGGCTTTGATTTCTGCCAAGTTGGCCTGGGTGTAGGTCTCGCGTTTACGCTCCTCGACAAGCAGTTTTTGATTCGACCATGCGAAGTAGCAAGCGGTGCCAAGGCACACGACTGAGAGGGCTGAGAGGATTTTCCAGAGCATACGAAAGCGCTATTATAGAGAATTAAGGAACCATTTTTTACCGGAAACGCTCGGATTCGACAACAGCAATTTTTTCGCATTTTACTCTTCCAAGCGGGAATCCTGCTTGTGCATGCCATGGCCCGAGTCTAGAACAGCCTTTGTCAGGGGCCGCGGATGTTCAGCTTGCGAACCCCGCCAGGTCCTGACGGAAGCAACGGCAGCCTGCCTGTCCATGTCGCGGTTCCCTGGCACTTATCAAGAGGCGGCTTGCAATGGATGTTCTTCAGAGCCGGTCATATCCATGCGGATCTGTCTCTCCAGCGAGTCCAACTCTTCCCGGGTAACAGCCTTTTCCCGCCATGCCAAGGTGATGGTGATACGCCCGGCATAGTCGGAGGCAAAAATGCCGAGACCGGGTGGCGCGCAAACACTGGGAATGGTGCAAATGTTTTGCAATGCTGCACCCGCAAATGCCGAGTGTCCTGGTAGAAAGGTGCCCGTGTGGGAGTGGAACAGGCTGCAGATCTGCCCCCGATTGGTCAGGCGGACTGCTGGGATGAATGCGCCCAACGGCATGTGAGATGCCAAGCTCATGAGAGCCTCGGATGACTGGGCTACCTTTAGGCGGACAGCTTCGCGATATCTGTCTAAGAGGTGCGCAATCGACTGATCCACAGTTGTCAAAGAGGATGATTCGAGAAACAGGGGCAGGGTACCCATGTGGTTGCCAAAAATCAGTTCCCGGCTGCGGCCGCGGATCTGGACTGGCAACTGAAGGTGGATCTGGGGGCTAGTCCAGCCGCGCTGTGTGTGAAGCAAACGCAGGGCCCGAGCAGCGATGGCGGCATAGAAGGGCATTTGCATGAAGTCTCCGCACAAGGAGCGCAACAGCGCCGTGGCTCGCTGGGATTCTGCGGCCGAGAACTCGATCAGCCGATATTCGGGCGGTCCGTCCTGGCGCATGCCGCGGCGCCAAGCAGACAAGCAACCAGCCGAGGTCATGGCATGCAGCCGGTCGATCAGCGGTTTTGCTTTACTATATAGAGAGGCAAAGCTTTCGCGTTTGGGGGAAACGGGAGTCGGGGGCCCGTTCTCGCAGGAGCCTGAGGCCAGTTGCTCCAGCAGGAGATTGATTCCAGTGCCGTCCAGAAGTGCATGCCGCCATGTGAGAAGGATGACGTGGGTATCGTCGTGTCCGCAGGGAAACACGTCCATCCACAATGGGGAGGTGAGGTGGGCCGTTTCTGTGTGACCAAGCAGCCTCAGCTGGATGGTGGCTGGTGCTGGAGGGTGCTCTGCCCAGGGATGCCAATGGATGGCAGGTGCAGGTGGGGGCTTTTCGGGAGTCTGCCAGACCCACTTCCAACCGCGCCACTGGCGCCTGAGCCGGGCACCGAGCATGGGATGGTGTGCGTGGATCTGCTCCCAGGCGCGAGTGAGGAAATGCTGATCGGGCCTGCCCCTGAGCTGCAACTGAGTGACGCCCCAGTGCGTGCCCTGACCGCTCCGCCGCATGAAGGATTCGAGCCCGGCGAGAAAAAAATCGACCGAAGTGGCTGGCAGAAGGGGCATCAGGAGGCCTGGAGTCGTTTTTCTTCCAAAAAGGCCGCCAAGGCGGCGGGTGAGGCAAAACGCTCCCGTGTCATCTCAGCTGGGCTGACTGCCAGGCCGAAGCGCATCTCGATATGGAGCAGCAGCTGCATCATGGCCATGGAGTCCAGTCCCATGGAAAACAGATCGGCCTCTGGAGCGATGGGCTCATGGGATTCGATGATCTGTTCGGAGGTGAGGAGTTCGATTACGGCGGCGGGGCTGATGGGCACTTCGGGCATTCCTTGTAGTGAGAGCCTGCAACCCCTAGGCCGTCAAGAGGGCCCTCTGAGTGTATTTTGGCGTGAGGAGAAGGTTGCACATCGCCGTGCGAAAGGCACCATGCGCGCCCCATGAACAAGCTGGACGAAATCATCGCCCATAAGCACACTGAACTGCAAAAGCTGCTGCCGCGCGCGGAAAAGCTCCGTGCCGCCGCGACGCAGCGCAATGATGTGCGCTCTTTTTACGACGCACTGCGCGCCGATCCGACCCGCCTGAGCATCATTGCCGAGGTGAAGAGAGCCTCGCCCTCCGCAGGCACGATCGCGGCTGATTTTGACCCGCTGGCCATTGCACGAGGGTATGAGAAGGCCGGTGCGAGCGCGATCTCCGTGCTGACGGACGAAAAGTACTTTCAAGGAAGGCTGGAGTATCTGTCGCTGATCCGCGAGCAGCTGGACATTCCCTGCTTACGGAAGGACTTCATCATCCATGAGGCGCAGATCTTTGAGGCCGTCGTGGCCGGGGCGGATGCCATTCTGCTGATCGTGGCGGCGCTGGACCAGCCGACACTGGAGCATCTGCTGGAAGTGGCGCATACGTTCCAGCTCGATGCGCTGGTGGAGGTGCATGACATGCCAGAGCTCGAGCGCGCGCTGGCCACGGATGCACGCATCATCGGGGTGAACAACCGCAACCTGAAGTCCTTTACGGTGGATCTGGGTACGACGGAGGCGCTGGCTGAAGAGGTGCCGGATGATATTGTGCTGGTGGCCGAGAGCGGGATCAAGACGCCTGCTGACGCGGCCCGACTGGCTGCGGCAGGCGCGGATTCGCTGCTGATCGGCGAGACGCTGATGAGGAGCCAGAACATTCTGGTGGATCTGCCACAGTTCAGAGCTGCGACCGGTGAAGCCCTGGAATAAGCGCGTGGGTGTCAGCGGCGGTCGCGCAGGTCTTTAGCGATCTGCGCGGCCAGTTCGGCGATGAGGCTGGTGAGCGTGATGAGCTCGCGGCTTAATTCCTGTCTGGGTAGCACGAGCAGCAGCTCCGTGGTGGGGACCGGGGCTGCAAGCGGGACAAAAATGCACCCCGAGTGGGGCAGCTTCCGGCAGTGCTCGGGCATGAGGGCCACACCTTCTCCTGCGGTCACCGCACCGATCATCATGGAGAGGGAGTCCACCTCGCTGACGATCTCGGGCTCGAAGCCGGCTTTGGTGCAGAGGTTGCGTAGAAACTCACGCCTGCCCGGGAAAAAAGCATCTGAGAGCGAGATCCAGCGCTCCCCTTTGAGAGCGGAGAGGCTGATGGATTTTTTTCTGGCCAGAGGGTGGTCTTCAGGCAGAACGGCGGCCATCTTGTGACGGGAGAGAGTGCGAATGGTGAAGAGCGCGCGATCACCCTCGGAGATGTTGCCAAGAATGGCCGCGTCGAGTTCATGATTGCGCAGGCGGTCAAGCTGAGCGCGAGGCGGCAGCTCGAAAAGACTGACCTGCGCCCGTGGGTGTCTTTGGCGGAACTCGCGCACGGCAGGTGCCACGAGGTCATCGAGGAAGGGAGGGAGGAAGCCGAGGCGGAGGGTGCGGCGCGCTTTGCCAAACTGCTCGCGCAGCTGCTGTGCGCCTGTCTCGGCGTCGCACACGATCTGCCTGGCCTTGGGCAGGAAGAAGCGTCCTGCCTCGGTGAGGTGGATGCGTTTGCGAATACGGTCAAACAGGGAGACGCCCAGCTCCGCCTCCAGCACGGCGATCTGCCGGCTCAGTGCCGGCTGAGTGACGTGCAGGCGTTTGGCGGCGGCAGAGATGCTCAGATCCTCTGCGGCGGCGATGAAGTAGCGAAGCTGGTGAAATTCCACCCCTGATCAGACCACAGTCCGGCAATGTGCGCAAATCGTCCGCTTGCAAGCAAGCGAGACATAATAAGGAGCGTTGGTGGCATGTTCGCATCTCATGGATATTCCGCTGTTTCGTCCTTCGATGGATCGCCGGGCCTTTCTCACGGCCTCGACGATGGGGCTGGCGTCGCTGCGTTTTGGATCTGGGCTGAGAGCCTCCACAGGGCCGGGAGCGGCTGCGCCCACACTGGCCAAGCCGGCGAAATCGACGGTGCTCTTTTTCCTCTGCGGTGGAGCGTCGCACATCGACATGTGGGACATGAAGCCGGAGGCGCCGCTGGAGTATCGCGGTGAGTTCAAGCCCATGCGCACGACGGGCGAGGACATCCGGCTGTGCGAGCACCTGCCGCTGCTGGCGAAACAAGCGCACAACTTTGCGCTGGTGCATGGTGTGACGGATGGAGGACGTGCCACGGGGGATCATCACGCCGGGTATTATTACAATCTCACCGGCCACGCGCCTGACCCGACCTTCAAGCAGCAGGGGAATGACCGGCGGCCGTATCCCGAAGACTGGCCCTACATGGGCAGTGTGGTGGGGATGAAGCGCCCGCAACATCCGACATTGCCGCAGATCATCTCCCTGCCGCACAAGCCCAGCAAGCTGCCCTTCACCCGGCCGGGCCAGTTTGCGGGTCGCATCGGCATGGAGTACGATCCCTTTTACCTGAACGGCAGCTTTGATGAGCCGCTGAAGTTCAGCGCGCCGACGATCTCGATGTCTGGCAGCATGAGCGCAGCGCGCATGCAGGACCGCCATGCACTGCTGAGCGCGATGAACCAGGCCCGGCGTGATCTGGACCATGAAGCTGCCGTGCAAAACTATGTGAAGCAGCAGGAGCGTGCGTTTGAGCTGCTGTCATCCGGCAGCACCACGAGCGCCTTTGACATCAAGGCCGAGCCTGAAAAGTTGAGGGAGCGCTATGGGCATACGATCAATGGCACCAGCCTGCTCATGGCGCGCCGTCTCGTGGAGGCAGGTGTGCCTTTTGTGACGGTGTTTTGGAAAGAGGATGAAAGCACCGCCGCCCAGTGCAAAAGCGCCGGCGGCTGGGACACGCATGGCGACAACTTCAACTGCCTGCGCAAATACCTCCTGCCGCAGTTTGACCAGGCGTTTTCCGCCTTCATGGAGGACATGTCCGCACGGGGGCTGCTGGATGAGACGCTGGTGCTGGTGACGAGTGAAATGGGTCGCATGCCCAAGGTGGGCGACCGGCGCTCCGGAGGCACGCTGGGAGCGGGCCGTGACCACTGGACTGCCTGCATGAGCGTGCTCATGGCAGGGGCTGGCATACGCGGCGGACAGGTCATTGGCGAGACTGATGCGCGCGCTGAACTGCCCAAGGATAGACCGATCTATCCCGAGGACATCACCAAAACGGTCTATTATGCCATGGGCATTCAGGACCTGGAGGCCAAAGACAAGCTTGGCCGTGCCTACAACCTCCTCGATGAAGGCAAGCCTCTGACTGATCTGTTTGGCTGATTCTTTTTCTTATGCTGCGCTTCATTCTAGCCGTACTGTTTCTCACCATCACACTTCAGGCCGAGGACTGGCCGCAGTTTCGAGGGGGCAATGGATCAGGGGTTTCTTCCTCCAAGGGGCTACCGCAGGAATTTTCCGCTGAGAAAAACGTCGCGTGGAAGGCGAAGATCGGTGAGGGCATCGGTTCGCCCATCGTGAAGAGCGGGCGGGTGTACACCACGGCGATGGTGGGAGACCAAAAAGTGGGCGTCTTCTGCTTTGAGGCTGCTGATGGGAAAGAGCTCTGGCGCAGCGATTTTGACACCGGCACGCTGCCGCGCATCACGCCGCCAAACAGCCATGCGTCCTCCACACCGGCGACTGATGGTGAGCGCGTGTATGTTTACTTCAGCACGATCGGCCTGATGGCCTTTGACTGCTCGACTGGGAAGGAAGTCTGGCGCCACACGATGACGCGCCCGGCTTACCTGATGGACTGGGGCGCTGCGTCGTCACCCATTGTGCACCATGGCATGGTCATTTTCTGTCAGGACGATGATCTGGCTCCGTTCGTCGTCGCCGTGGATGCGAAAACTGGTGAGGAGAAGTGGAAGACGGCGCGCAAGGACATGCTGGCCGGCTACGCGCTGCCGGTGCTGTGTGAGGCCAATGGCAGAACTGACCTTGTGATTGCCGGCAGCGGCAAGCTGAAGGGCTATGATCCCGCCACGGGGAAGGAACTCTGGACGTGTAACACGCTCCTGCGCACGATCATGACATCGCCCGTGGTGCATGATGGCGTGATCTACATTGCTGTGCAGAGCTATGGCGATGCCACACGCACCTTGAAGCATGCCCTGCTGGAATGGCTGGATACGAATCAGGATAAAATCCTTTCGCGTGAGGAGACGCCGAAGGAGTTTCACGAGCGCTTTGATGCCTCTGACAAAAACGGCGACAAAGTGATCGGCCCTGAGGAGATTGACACCGCCTTCCAATCGCCGGACAACATGGCCGCGGGCGGGAACATCATCCAAGCCATCAAAGGCGGCGGCAGCGGCGATGTGACTAAGACGCATGTGCTTTGGAACATAGATCCCAAGACACCTTCGAATCTTTCGTCGCCGCTGTTTTTCAACGATCGCCTCTATGTGGTCAAAAGCGGCGGGATGTCGAGCTGCTATGACGCAAAGACCGGCAAGGCGCTGTGGGATCGAAGCCGGCTCGGAAATTTTGGCGACTACTTTGCCTCTCCGGTTGCAGCGGAGGGCAAGGTGTACATTGCGGCCAAGAACGGCTTCATTGTGGAACTGGAGGATGCTCCCCAGCTCAAAGTGGTTGGGAAGCATGACATGGGGGAGGAGATCATAGCCACACCAGCTATTGCCGACGGGCGTCTCTTTGTCCGCACACGGGAGAGCCTGATCTGTGTCTCCTCGTCTGCTGTGGCACCGGCTTTGGTCGAAGCTGGGACGGGAATGGTGAGGTCTGACGCCATCGAAATTATTACTGCGCAGCCTCCGCATGGCTCGCGCGTGTGGAATGGCTACACAGGGAATGCCATGGGTCAGGAGTCCTGGACGCAGGACGAGCTGGAACAACTGCTGAAGCGGCTGCAAACCCTGAAATACACTGGTATCGCCATCCCGGCAAAGATTGCGCCATTCAAGCCCATCCGCGTGGATGGAGACACCGGGGGGCGCAAGGCCTTTCACGGCGCAACCATCTTTGAAAACCCCAAGGTGGCGGACATCACGGTCCGTTTCCGTGAGCATGCTGAGAAACTCGGCTTTGAGATCATCACGGCGGAACCTGTGGCTGCCTCGGTGCTGCCTCAAAACAACTTTGCCAGCGAAAAAGCTTTGAGCGATTTCGTGACACCGATGTGTGGTGAAGGAGTGGCAGAACGTCTGTGGCTGGGCTTTCAGGCGGCCGAAAAAGCCGAGAAGCTCATCGCACAAAACGATCCCGGTCTCGGTATTCCCGCGCCGGCCATGCTGCTGCGCCATTTGAATTCCAAGAAACGCCTGCCCGAATGGCTGACCGAAGCCAAAACCTTTTACGCCACAGCGATGAGCGAGATGTACCGGGCCAACACACGGGCAAGAGAAGGCTCACGGACTTTCACGCTTTACAATGCCAAGCGCTTTGAGTTCACCTTTCACTTCATGAGCTGCATTGAGGCTTTGTACAAAGCTCACGATGCCGCGACGCGTGCCGAATCTCTCGAAGCGGCGATGGACAGCATCTACAACGGCCTGAACTCCTGGTCCGATGTGGCCCGCGACTCCACTGACCGTGGTGCGATTGCGCTGCTCAATGAATACGGTTATCGGCCGCTGGTGAGGGTGGTCAAGGGTGGTGAGTGAGTGGCATAATTCATTACTTCGAGTCATGAACTTGTGAAGCAAGTGGCATTGGAGGAATGAAGGCGGCGGTGCGAAAGCATGGTCGTTATGAAACTCAAACTTCGCCTCTCCAATGAACGCGGTCATGCCCAGCATGGCTGGCTGGACAGCTACCACACCTTCAGCTTTGCCGACTATTACGATCCGGCGCACATGGGCTTCCGCAGCCTGCGTGTGATCAACCAGGACGTGATCGCCGCCGGGGCTGGATTTCCGACGCACCCGCACCGGGACATGGAAATCTTCAGCTACATTCTCTACGGAGCGCTGGAGCACAAGGACAGCATGGGCAACGGACGTGTGCTGAAGCCCGGCCAGATCCAGCTCATGAGCGCCGGCAGCGGTGTGACACACAGTGAATTCAACCCCTCGAAAACGGAGCCTGGCAGCCTGCTGCAGATCTGGATCCGCCCGCGCCAGAGCGGCCTGAGGCCGAGCTACACGGAGTGGCATCCGAAGCCGGAACATGAGACTGCCGAAAAGGTGCTGGTCATCTCTTCCGACGGCCGTGAAGGATCGGCAACGATCCATCAGGATGCGGACATCTACCGTGTGCGACTGGCCGCAGGCAAAGCGACCACGCACGAGGCCAAGGCGGGCCGTGGCGTGTGGATTCAACTGATCAAGGGCACCCTTGCTGTGAATGGAACCACGCTGAACCCCGGCGATGCCGTGAGCACTGAGGATGCCGGAACTCTGAACCTCAAGGCCGGAGAGGATGTGGAAGCCCTGCTTTTCGACCTCGCCTGATACTTACCGACCCAATCGACAACAAACATCAAACACAGACTACAAATCCTATGAAACACATCCCTACAGCCGCCCGACTGCTTCTCGGTCTCATCTTCACTGTTTTCGGTGCCAACATGTGGCTGCACTTCATCCCGATTCCGCCGCCGCCGGAAGGGCCAGCTGCCAACTTCATGTTTGCCATCTACGGCAGCGGCTATCTGACGGTGGTGAAGGTGCTGGAAGTGACCGGCGGTCTGCTGCTGCTGAGCGGACGCTTCACCAATCTGGCCCTCACATTGGTGGGCCCTGTGGTGGTCAACATCGCGCTGTATCACTTCTTCCTCGTCAAAGGCGGATATGAAATGCCGGTGGTGCTGGGCGTGCTCTCGCTGGTGGCTCTGGCGGGACGCAAAGACTACCTAGGCACCCTCTTTGCTGCGAAATAATGCATCCTACGGCGGACCGGATTCGTCACTGAATCCGGTCCGCATCGCTGGTGCTGCGTCTGTTTTTTTCCTGCTGATTTTTATTTTATGGACAAGCCCATTCATCCTGGTGTGCGCATCGGTCATGTGCACCTGAAGGTGGCCGATCTTGAAAGAGCGCTGGCTTTTTACTGCGGCGTTCTCGGCTTCGAACTGACGCAGCGCTACGGCACTCAGGCTGCCTTTGTGTCGGCCGGAGGGTATCATCACCACATCGGGCTGAACACGTGGGAAAGCCGCGGAGGCAAGGCACCGCCGCGTGGCACCACGGGGCTTTACCATGTGGCGATCCTGTATCCTGATCGTGCTTCGCTGGCGGATGCTCTGCGTCGGTTGATCAAGCATGGTGTGCCACTGGACGGGGCCTCAGATCATGGCGTGAGCGAGGCGCTGTATCTGCATGATCCGGATGGCAATGGACTGGAGCTTTACGTGGACCGTGATCCTGCGCTGTGGCCACGTGATGCCAAAGGTGAACTGCAAATGGTCACCGACCCGATTGATCTTAAAGCGTTGCTTGCGGAAGCGCCCGTCCAACCCTGAATACCTTTATGAAGACGATCACTGCCAAGGAACTGAGCGCCCTGAAGAACGGGCCGGTGTTGATTCATGTGCTGCCGGAGGAGCATTATGAGTGCGCGCATCTGCCCGGAGCGGTCAACGCCTGTGTGTATGAAATGGTCTTTGTGGACCGAGTGGCGGAGCTGGTGCCTGACAAGGAGGCTGCGGTGGTGGTGTATGGTACGGGTGACGGATCGCTGGATGCTGCGACTGCGGCTGAAAAGCTGGCGAAGGTGGGATACACGAATGTGAGCGTTTTTGAAGGCGGACTGGCCGAGTGGCGGAGCCTGGGTCTGCCGCTGGAAGGTTCAGGTGCTGAGGCTTGCGAGCTGACACCCGAGGGGCTTTTTGAGGTGGATACTTCCACGAGCGTGGTGCGCTGGACCGGGCGGAATCTGTTCAATCATCACCACGGAACGATCAAGCTGGCAGGTGGCAGGATCGAAGTGGAGCGCGGAGTTTTGAAGCATGCGCGTTTCACGCTCGACATGAACAGCATCGCCTGTGAGGACCTGGTGGACACGGCTTACAATGCGATGCTGATCCGCCATCTGCGGGATGAGGACTTCTTTGCCGTGGAGCGCTTTCCCACGGCTGAGTTTATCTGTGAGCGAGCGGAGGCACTGGCGGCCTGCACCGCTGGGACGCCCAATTTTAACATGCACGGCAGCATAACCCTGCGCGGCGTCACCCGGCCGCTGAGTTTTCCGGCGGTGATTGCAGCGGCGGATGCTGATCATCTGACTGGTCAGGCGCAGTTTGAGCTCGACCGCACCCAGTTCGGCAGCCACTACGGCTCCGGCAGACTCTTTGCCTTCCTAGGAAAGCATATCGTAAACGACCATGTGCATCTGCACCTCAAGGTGCATGCAAAACGCAGCCGCTAAATTCATTTCCCCCTAACTAACACACCCAATGAACACCCTCGAAGCCATCAACACACGCCGCGCCATCAAGCACTATGATCCTGCCCATCGCATGACTGAGGCGGAAATCCGCCAGTTGCTGGAGGCGGCAATGCAGGCACCGACCGCCTTTAACATTCAGAACTGGCGGTTTGTGGCTGTGACTGATCCGGAGGTGCGCAAGCAGATCCGTGCCGCAGCTTGGGATCAGGCGCAGGTGACGGACGCGTCTCTGCTGATCGTCCTGTGTGCTGACAAGGATTCGTGGAAGAAGGACCCTGCGCGTTACTGGAAAAATGCGCCGCAGCCGGTGCAGGATTTTTTGGTGCCTGCCATCGGCCAGTACTATGGAGGGCGAGAGCAGGTGCAGCACGATGAGTGCATGCGGTCCTGCGGCCTGGCGGGCATGACGATCATGCTTGCAGCCAAGGAGATGGGCTATGACTCCTGCCCGATGGACGGTTTTGATTTCGATGCCGTAGGCAAGATCATCAAGCTGCCGGAAGATCATGTGATCTCCTTCATGATCGCCGTGGGCAAGGGGACGCAGCCCGCTTGGCCGAAGCCAGGGCAGCTGGCGTTTGAAGAAGTGGTGATCCGGGATCACTTTTGATGTCATCCGTCCTGATTGTCTTATCATGCGTCCCGTCGCTTGCCAGCGGTCGGGCGTATGATAGGAGAATATTGATATGAAAATCGCCATCGGCTCCGATCACGCAGGCTATGCCTACAAGCAGGCCATCATCAGGCATCTGCGGGAGGCGGGGCATGAGGTGGAGGATTTTGGCACGCACTCGGAGGCAGCGGTGGATTATCCACGCTTCATCCGGCCAGTGGCCGAAGCTGTGGCGGCAGGCAAATTTGAGCGGGGCATTGTTCTTGGCGGTTCCGGCAATGGCGAGGCCATTGCCGCGAACCGTGTGCGGGGTGTCCGCTGCGGTCTGTGCTGGAATGTAGAGTCTGCGAGGCTGACGCGCCTGCACAATGATGCAAACGTGCTCTCCTTGGGGGAGAGGATGATGGATTTGGATACGGCGCTGCAGATTGTGGAGGTATTTCTGACCACTGCCTTTGAGGGCGGACGACACCTGGCGAGGATCCAGCAGCTGGATGAGTGACAAGGCTGCAAAGAAGGCCTCTGCATGGACCGCCGTGATCCCGTGGCTATTTGTGCTGCTGTGGAGCAGCGGCTTCATCGGGTCGAAGCTGGGAGTGCCGTATGCGGAGCCGTTTACTTTTCTGACGCTGCGTTACTGCATTGTGCTCATGATTTTGGTTCCGATAGCACTGATTACACATGCACCGTGGCCGAAGGGGAATGGGCAGATGGCGCATGTGGCGTTTGCAGGGCTGATGATTCACGCGCTGTACCTGAGCGGATGTGTTTGGTCGCTGAAACTGGGGCTGCCGGCCGGGATCCTGAGTTTGATCGTGTCGCTGCAGCCGCTTTTCACCGCTGCGTTTGCAGGCGTGGTGCTGGGTGAGAAGGTGGTGCCACGGCAGTGGGGCGGGCTGGCGCTGGGATTTCTTGGTACGATATTGGTGGTGGCGCACAAGACGGGCAGCGGGCTGACGTTTTTGATGACGGTGCCAGCCATTGCCGCGCTGGTGGGAATCACGGTGGGGACGATGTGGCAGAAGCGGCACTGCCCGGCGTTTGATCTGCGCACGAGCACGGTGGTGCAGTATGCGGCGAGCCTGCTCATCACGGCGGTGCTGGCTGTGAGCACCGAGACGATGCAGGTGCAGTGGAGCGGGCAGTTTGTGTTTGCGCTGCTGTGGGTGGCGCTGGTGCTTTCCATCGGGGCGATCAGCCTGCTCAACCACCTGATCAAAAGCGGAACGGCGGTGAATGTGGCGAGCCTCTTCTATACGGTGCCTGCGGTGACGGCGCTGATGGCGTGGGGGATTTTTGGCGAGACTTTGACGGGGCTATCACTCATCGGCATGGCTTTTGCTGCGCTGGGGGTGTGGCTGGCACGTGGCCGGTGACGGTTCCGTGTGTTGAATTTTGGATTTCTGGTGCCTAGCTCATTCAGTCATGAAAAATTGCTTCTCTTTCTTCTGCTTTGTTTCCGTTTGTCTGGTGTCCACACTGAATGCCGAGGAACCCAAAACCCCGGTGCCTGCAGAACTGAAGGCGCTGGTGGAGGCGTTTGTGAATGCGCTGAAGTCTCAGGATGACGCCGCCATGGCGGCGTGCTGGCACAGCCCTGAAGTGCTGGCCAAGCGCAGAGAGGCCGAGGCTCTGGCGGAGTCGGGCACCTCGCCCACCGAGATCAACGTGGCCAAGGAGCGGGAAAAAGAACTGAAGAAGCGGGAGAAGGACATGACCCGCAACAAGCAGCGAATCGACATCATCCGTGGACTGATTGCCAAGCACTTTGGAGACCCTGCTGGGCTGAAGCTGGTGAAACTGGAGGTCGATCCTGAGGAGGATGCGACCGAGGCCGAACCGGCGTTTGACGAGGTGGAACTGCACCTGACGGCGGCCGATGGAACCGGACTGCGGCTGGATGTGGATGATGCCATCCGGATTGACGGCGTGTGGAAATTCAAGGGCCGGGTGGAAAACAAACTGGGCATCGAATTCGCCGATCCGTGAAAACGATTGCCGCCTTGGATTGAGGGGGCATTCTGGGGCGCATTACTCATGGCCAAGGTTCTTGTTCTCCACGCTCATCCGGCTCCGCATAAGTCGCGCATCAACCGACGGCTGGCGGCTGCGGCGCGTGAAGTGGAGGGGCTGACTTTTCGCGATCTTTACGAGCTCTATCCCGACTACATGATTGATGTGGAGGAGGAGCAGCGGCTGCTGAGCGAGCATGACGTGATCGTTTTTCAGCATCCGTTTTACTGGTACAGCGCGCCGTCTCTGGTGAAGGAGTACCTTGACCTGGTACTGACGTATGGATGGGCCTATGGAGAAGGAGGGACGGCATTGCGAGGTAAGTGCATGATGCAGGCCATCAGCGCAGGTGGGTCTGAGGAGGTGTACTGCCCGCAGGGGCGGAACCGTTTTACCATCCGGCAGCTGCTGGCGCCTTTTGATCAGACCGCTTTTCTCTGTGGCATGCGCTATCTGGCTCCGCACGTCATTCATGGGGCGAACCAACTGGCGGATGCTGCGAGCATTCAGCCGCTGGCGCAGAGGTATGCGCGGATGCTCAAGGCGCTGAGGGACGAAACTCTGCCGCTGGAGCAGGCGACGCAGGCAGAAAAAATCAACGACCTCATTCCAGCCTAAGTCATGCACGCGCCGCATTTTTTTATCTCCGCCTTCATCTACCTCTCTGCTGCCGTGCTGCTGGTGCCGGTGGCGCACCGCCTGGGACTGGGCAGTGTGCTTGGGTATCTCATCGGCGGAGCGTTGATCGGACCCTTTGCTCTGGGATGGGTCGGTGGAAGGCAGGGAGAAGAGGCGATGCACTTTGCGGAGTTTGGCGTGGTGATCATGCTTTTCATGATCGGGCTGGAGTTGGAGCCTGCGAGGCTGTGGCGCATGCGCGGACCGATTTTTGGACTGGGCGGACTGCAGGTGTCTCTGACCGCGCTGGCAGCGATGGGCGTGGCGATTTGGTGTGGACTGGAGGCCAAGCCAGCACTGGCGACGGGGATGATCCTGGCGCTGTCATCCACGGCCATCGTGATCCAAACGCTGCAGGAGAAGGCGCTGATGCGTACGGACGGAGGGAGCGACTCGTTTGCAGTGCTGTTGTTTCAGGACATCTCGGTCATTCCCATGCTGGCGGTGTTTCCGCTGCTGGCTGCGAGCGGGGCCAAGGTGGAACATCATGGCTGGCTGCAGGAGCTGCCGCACTGGGCGCAGCCGATCGTCACGCTCGGCGCGGTTGTGGCCATCGTTTTTGCCGGGCAGTATGTGGTGCCTCGTGGGTTTACGATTCTGGCGAAGACGGGGCTGCGAGAGCTGCTGACCGCTGCAGCGCTGCTGCTGATCGTGGGGGTGGCGCTGCTGATGACGCAGGTGGGGCTGTCTCCTGCGCTGGGGGCCTTTGTGGCAGGCGTAGTGCTGGCAGGAAGCCACTACCGGCATGAGCTGGAGAGCAATCTGGAGCCTTTCAAGGGGCTGCTGCTGGGGCTGTTCTTTCTTGCCGTGGGGGCGTCGCTGGATTTTGGCGTGATCGCCGGAAAGCCGCTGCTGGTGGCCGGACTGGTAGGAGCTTTGATCTTGCTCAAGGTGGTGGTGATCTATGGGATCGCCACACTGCTGAAGATCCGCGGGAGCCACCGCTGGTTGCTTTCACTGGCACTGGCGCAAGGTGGGGAGTTTGCGTTTGCGCTGCTTTCGATGGCGATCCAGCAGGAGATTCTGGAGGCTGAGACGGCCCGGCTGCTAGTGGCGGTGGTCGCGCTTTCCATGGCTGTGACGCCGCTGCTTTTCATCCTTTATGAGCGTGTGCTGGCACCACGCTACACGGCCGTGAGCAGGGAGGAGCGGGCACCTGACCGGATCGACGAGCATGCGCCGGTGATCCTGGCCGGATTTGGCCGGTTTGGGAATTTCGTGGGCCGCTTCATGATGTCTCAGGGGGTGAAAGTGACGGTGCTGGAAAGCGACCCCGACCATGTGGACATGCTGCGCAAGTATGGCTTCAAGGTGTTCTATGGAGATGCCACGCGGCTGGATCTGCTGCATGCGGCGGGCATCGAGCATGCGCGGTTGCTGATCATCGCGCTGGCAGATCAGGCCAAGGTGGCACAGCTGATCGCAGAGGTGAGGGAAAAATTTCCGCGGCTGCACATCATGGCGCGAGCTCGCGACTATGATCAGCGGTTTGAACTCATGAGCCTGGGGCTGGAGGCAGAGGACAGCGTGCACGAGCAGATGCACAGCGGGCTGGAGCTGGCCGTGCGAGCCCTGCGCGCGCTGGGGAAACCGGCTTATGCCACCGAGCGCGCCGCGCGCCGGTGGAGGCGCTATGATGAAGAGACCGTGCACCTGCTGCTGCCGGTGCAGGAGGACGATGACGCCGTGGCCAGCATCGTGCGCGAGCGACGCATCGAGCTGACGCAGCTGTTTGAAAAAGACCGTGCTGAACTCCCAGATGCGAGTGACACGGGCTGGGAGATCAACCGGGCAGAAGAGAGCTGACGTCTTACTTTGCGGTCAGCTTGATGTTGCGGAACCAGGTCTCGTCTCCGTGCTCGGTCAGCATGATTTTGCCTTTGCCAGGGGCGAAGCCTTCTTTGTTCTTGAATTTGCTTTTGGCGATGCGCTCCTTCCACTCGGGAGTGGTGGTGTCTGCCTCGCAAGCCAGTGCGCCATTGAGCCAGTGCTGGATCTTGCCGTCCTGAACGATGATCTTGCTGGTGTTCCACTCGCCAGCGGGCTTCAAGGCCTTGCCGGCCACGGGCTCCTTGATGTCGTAGATGGATGCAGTGGTGTGGGAGCCGCCCTTGAGGCCGTCGGGGTGGCCGCTGTCGTCGATCATCTGGTATTCGATGCCGAGCCATTCCTTGCCACCGATTTTGGCCACCCAGTATTTGATGCCGTTGTTGCCCTTGGCGTTGACCTTCCACTCCCATTCCAGCTCGAAGTTGGAATATTCGTTTTTGGAAATGAGGGCGCCTGCTCCTTTGCCAGCGAGGTGGATGGTGTTGTCTCCTTCAGTAACCCAGCCGCTAGAGGGGGGCTCGCCTTTGGCATCAGTGAAGTCTGCCAGTGTGAGGTGTACAGGTTCGGCTGCGGTGGCGATGGTGGCCAGGGCGAGGAGGGAGAGCAGGATGCGCATGGTGGTCGGAGGAGATAGGGTTGTAGGGGCATGAAACGTCGTGCGGGCGGAGTTGCCAGCATCTTTTTTCACGGGGTGATATTCTGTCGGCTAGGCGGCGTTTAAACTGGCCTCATGAAATTCATTCTGCTCCTAGCCCTGACCGCGAGTGCAGCCCTGGCTGCTGATGCCCCCAAGCAGGCACCCAAAAAAGCTGCGAAACGCGGGCCGCACCCCTCGCTGGTGAAGGTGGAGGATGTGGCCGACCTGCCGCGGGTGCTGCTGATCGGCGACTCGATCTCGATGGGCTACACGCTGGATGTGCGCGAGATGCTGAAGGGGAAGGCCAATGTGCACCGGATACCCACGAACGGAGGTCCGACAACGAACGGACTCAAGAACATCAAGGCATGGCTGGCGGAGTCGAAGTGGGATGTGATTCACTTCAACTGGGGACTGCATGACTTGAAATACATCGGCGAAGATCCCGCGAAGCTGGAAGACCCCAAGGCACCGGGGGCGCATCCGCAGGTGGCGCTGGCTGACTATGAAAAGAACCTGGCCGAGCTGGTGAAGATCATGCAGGGGACTGGAGCCAAGCTCATCTGGTGCAATACCACGCCAGTGCCTGCCGGATCCGCAGGACGTGTGGAAGGTGACGAGGTGAAGTACAACGAAGCTGCGGCGCGGGTGATGAAGGCTGCGGGCATCTCCACTGATGACCTCTGCGCACATGCTGCTGCCAAGCTCAAGGACGTGCAGCTGCCCGCGAATGTGCATTATTCTCCCGAAGGCTATCATTATCTGGCTGAGAAAGTGGCCGCTGTGATCGCCGAAAACCTGCCGAAAAAACAACCATGAAACACTTCCTGCTTTTGCTGGCCCTTACGGGGCTGGCGCATGCCCAGATCAAAACTCAGAACGAACCGACCAACGCTGCCGAGGCTGCCGCCAAAAAGGCAGCCGAGGACAAGGCGGTGGATGAAAAGTACCAGGCATGGAAGGCCACGCTGCCGCCGGATGAGCAAGCATGGGAGACGGTGCTGGAGCAGAATTTGGGCAACGGCTTCTATCTGCCGCTGCACAAGAAGGACAAGGTGGCCGGGCGCTCGAATGCCTGGGACTTTGTGAAGGACGATCCGAAGCTGCCGCGTGTGCTGCTGATCGGGGACTCCATCTCACGCGGCTACACGCTGGACGTGCGCAAGGTCATGGCAGGTAAGGCGAACGTGCATCGTGCACCGGAGAACTGCGGACCGACGGCCAACGGGGTGAAGAAGATCGACATCTGGCTGGGAGATGGAAAATGGGATGTGATCCACTTCAACTTTGGCATTCACGACCGCAAAACGCCCGCTGCTGACTATGAGCAGCGGCTGGAGACACTGATCGCGCGGATGCAGAAGACGGGGGCCAAGCTGATCTTTGCCACCACCACCCCGGTGCCGCCGGACACGAAGGACGGGCCTGAGCTTGTGAGCCAGATCGCGGAGAAGAATGAGATCGCGCTGCGGGTGATGAAGAAGCATGGGATCGTGATTGATGATCTGCATGCCTTCCTGACGCCCCAGCTCACGGGCATCGCCAATCCGCAGGATGTGCATTTCAATGCCAAGGGCTACGAGCTGATGGGACAGCAGGTGGCGAAGTCAATCGAGGCGGTGCTGCAGAAGTGAGTGCCAGTCTCAGACCAGGCGGTCCTTCAAAGCCCGCGCCACTGCGGCGGCTCGGCTGTGGACATCGAGCTTGGTAAAGAGATTGCGGGTGTGGGTGCTGGTGGTGTGAATGCTCACCTGCATGCGCTCGGAGATCTCCTTGGCCGTGAGGCCCTCCACCAGGAGCTTGAGCAGAGCGTGTTCACGTGGTGAAAGGGAGACGGGTTGGGAGGCGGGCTGGGTGAGTTTGGCGAGCATTTTGACCACGCTGGCGGCGACCTTGGGAGACATTGGCGAGCCGCCGTGGGCGGCCTCATGGATGGAGGCAACAATGGTCTCCGCAGGGGAGGTCTTGATGAGATAGCCACTGGCTCCTGCGCCGATGGCATGGCCGATTTTCTCCTCGTCTTCAAAGACGGTGAGAATGACGATGCGGCAGTCTGGAGCGAGCCTGTGCACATCGCCAATGATTTCAAGGCCGCTGCGCCCAGGCAGACCGACATCCAGCAGCAGGACATCCGGCTTCTGCGAGTCTGCGGCGGCTTTAAGGACGGCGAGCATGGTTTCGGCGTTGGCGAATGCGGGAGCGGCGGCGAGGCCACGCTCTGGGGTGCAGAGGCGCTGCAGGGAGCGGCGGAAGGTATCGTGATCCTCGACGATCCAGGTCTGGATAAGCGGCTCTGGTTTCATAAGGCAGGCGGAGAAAGCTCCCTGGCGGTGGCTCGTACCCAGCGATGAGTGAGGGGCAGATCCAGCACGATGAGTGTGCCGTGGCCGGGTGTGGAGGTGAGGTCAAAAGCGGCGTGCATGGCTGCGGCGCGCTCACGCAGATTTCCAAGGCCATGACCGCTGAATGTGGCCGAAGTATTAAAGCCTGCACCGTTGTCTTGAATCTCGATGCGCAGACCGTGGGTGCCGGGGATGAGATGGAACCGCACATGAGTGGCACCAGCGTGCTTGGAGATATTGTTGAGCACCTCCTTGCAGAAGAGATAAATCTCACGCCGGGTCTCAATGTCTGGCTCCATTGTCAGAGGTGAAGCCGGAAGAGCACAGTCAAGCCGGATGCCGCGCAGCAGGCGCTCGGTGAGGCGTTGAAGCACATCCACCCAGTCGTCCTGCGATGCTGCCTTGCGGCGTGTGCTGATGAGATCAACCATGTCCCGCATCGAGTCCGCAGTTCCTGCCGCCACCCGCTCGATTTCTGTGAGCTCCGATTTGAGAGATTCCAGCGTGGCATCTGGCTGATTGGCCATGGAACAGATGAGTGTGATGCTGGCGAGGTTTGAGCCGATCTCGTCGTGGAGATCGCGGGCGATTTTGTCGTGCAGACGCTGGGTGTCGCGTTTGCGCTGGAGCTGCTGTTTCCAAAGCAGGCCGCCAGCAATGAGGATGATGAAGCAGACGCTGCCAAGGCTGCCATAGACGAGCTGCCGCTGGGCATGCTCGGCCAGAGCCGTGCGTCGCGACTGAAGCTGTTTGTTTTCGACTTCGAGAGTCTGGCGAGTTTCGAGCTGCGAGAACCATTCTGGCAGGCTGATAAGCCGGCCGTCTGCGGTGAGGCCATCATTGAGGGCGTCCAGCCCCCAGCCGACGGCGTCTTCGCCCATGAGAGTGTCGCTCGAAGTGAAGCTGCCCTGAGGAGCGATGTTTTCCTGTCCGTGGAAGACCTGCATCTCAGCAAGCGCAAAGGCATAGTCATTTTTGCGATACCAGAGCTCCTTGGTGGTGATGCGGATGAATTTAGCCCGGGTGTGGCGGGCTGGAATGCAAACAAAGTTCATACCAGGGGAGGGCTGGAATTCATCGGTGACGTCCAGAAGAGTGACGGCATCGCTGAAATCTTCCTTGGTGGCCGTTTCCACGGTATAGAGCTTGGGGAAGCCATAGTCATACCATAGAGGCACTTCCTTGAGATGTACCGGAACGAGGCGGACTTCATCAATCGTGGTGATTTCGGGCAGGGTGAGAGTGAGCCACTTCTTTTCCGACTTGGTGCTGGTCGGCGTGCTGTGGAATCCTTTTTTACCGCCTGGCCCGGGCTGAATGGGAAGGCCGAGCGGTGTGACCATGTCATTGAGATTGGCGCGCATCCATGCTCGTGGAGCGTTGCGGCTGCTGGAGCTGGAGACAGTGGCGTCGATGGCCAGATTGCGCGAGCCTGAAAGCACCAGCATTTCGGCAAGGGCGAGAACTTCAGGGCCGTCGATGGACCAGGGCTCGATGGCAGTGAGGCGCACTCGCCTGACCTGACGTGGAGCAAACCGGGCGATGACAGGCTGGCAGCCGGGATTGGGAAAATCCTGCGAGGTATGATCCAGCACGACATGCGCCGCGCCAGCATCATCAAAGACCTCCAGCCTAAAACGAACGGGGAAGCCATAGCCTGCCACCACGGCTTTGGCCGCCTTGGCCAAAGGAGGGACAAGGATAACGGCGTCCACTGGTGCAGCTTCACGGAGGGTGATCTCCATCCAGCGGACATCCTCTTCGGTGCTGTAGCCAGTTTTCAGTCCGACGCGAATGCAGCTGTTGATCAGTGCAATTTCCGGCAACGCCTGCAATCGCTGCGTGTGGTCCAGGATGGATGCGTCAAGCGTTTGGAGATCTCCCCAAGACCAAAAGGCGAGGCGCTCAGCCCAGTGCGACTCTGCCGCAGTGGTGGAGTGGGCATGTAAAAGCCAGGTGATCAGCAGTGCTGAAAAGAAGTGCAGCCTGGGTGCGCACACACGAATGCGCGACGCCTTGGTCATGGGATAGATCGTGATGGAAGGCGCCTGCTTCATCGGTGCCAGAATTTTCCATGATGTCTGGATTTCTTCATTCAGCATTTTGTCATCGGAACTCACCTATTTTGGTGAGCTGACGGAAGCGGTAGCCGGTGCAGAGTCAAGATGTCAAAACCACTCATCCTTGATCATGAATTCGCGTCTTTCACTTCTTCTCGCCTTCAGTCTGATGAACTGCACCGTCCTTGCCCAGCAGGAGGAGGAAGAGACATCGAAAAAGAAGTTTGTCATCCCCGCAGATGTGAATGGGATGAAAACGATCTTTTCGGCTCCCGAAAATGTGCGGGCACTCAAGGTGGGTATTTACTTCGGTCCGGGAGCGCCGGCGTCGGGGGTGGAAAATGTGACGAACGTGCTGAAGCCATTCAGCCAGATCAGCGTGGTGAGACTGAGCGGAGAGGAAATAGGCACGCAGAATCTCGGCGTGTATGATGTGCTGGTCTTTCCTGGCGGCAGCGGTTCCAGCCAGGCGAAGGGAATCGGGGAAGCAGGGGCCAAGAATGTGCGGGAATTTGTCCGCAATGGTGGAGGCTATGTGGGCATCTGCGCAGGGGCGTATCTGGCGTGCTCGAATTTTTCCTGGGGCCTGGGTGTTTTGAATGCAGGAACCGTTTCACCCAAATGGCGAAGGGGGCAGGCTTTTCTGGACCTTGAAACGACATCTGAAGCCACCGAAGTGCTAGGTGAGGCGAAGGGAGTTTTCAAGGTGCGGTACAACAACGGACCTATCCTCAAACCCTGGACGCGCACGGACCTGCCTTCCTACCAAACGCTGAGTGTCTTCCGCTCTGAAGTGGCGAAGTATGGGGCTCCTGAAGGCGTGCAGGTAAACTCCCCGGCGCAGGTCATCGCTCCCTTCGGCAAAGGACGTGTGTTTGTATCCAGTCCGCACCCAGAAAACACACCTGGGCTGGAAAACCTGATCCCGCGCGGCATCATCTGGGCTGCAGGCCCTAAAGCGAAGGAGGTGCTGCCTTGATCATTCGCGTGATTGCATTGATCTGCAGCCTGGCTGGCATCACGCAGGCTCAGAATACCTACACGTCTCCTTACACCGTCAAATTTTCCTTCAAGGAAGAGGATTTGATCGGAGATCTTCTGAAGGGCCCGCGTGCAGATTCGAAAGAGTACGCCAGTGTGCCTTTTCAGGAATGGTATAATCCGGCCAACCAGACCCGCTGGACTTACCGCGGGCCTCCAGCGAAGCATTTCAATCCACCTGCCGGACTGAGCAACAAGAGCCCCCAGTGGTCCCGCGAGCGTGTGATAGCCGCTGGCATGAGATACATTGGATACAGCTACCAGCACCATCATGTGCCGGAGTGGGATCCTCCTGCAGAATGGCCGCGAGATTCGGAACAAAAGACTCCAGCTGGCAAAGGGCTGGATTGCAGCAACTTCACCGCGTTTGCTTACAACCTAGCTTTGGGCATCAAGCCGACAGGAGACATTCGTGATCAGTCTGAGATGACTGAAGTGAAGGGGCCCGGCCCAGGCCGGATCATACCTGTCACGCGTATTGAGCTGCCAACCAAGCATGAGGATTTTGAGAAAGAGCTGCTCTCGGGAGATCTGCTCTACATAAAAAACACCAAAGGTGTGCTGTCCCATGTGGTGCTGTGGGTGGGCAGTATCGGGCGCTCACCTGACGGGATGCCGCTGATTCTTGACAGCACTGGCAGCGGTAATTACGACGCCAAAGGCAGTGAGATACCAGACGGCATCCAGCTGCGCGCGTTCACGCCGCGTTCCTGGTATTTTCGTCAGGCCAGTCATGTGCTGCGCATCATTCCGAAGGGCAAGTGACTCGCATGAATCACCTATCAGCCATCCTTTTAACCTTCACTTGCGGACTGGGTTTTGCGGGCGAGCCGACACCGGGAAGTCATGTGTATGGTCTGCGTGATTTCATCGAATATATTCCAGGTGATCTTCCGCTGGTGGTCGCAGCGCCACATGGAGGGCACTTGACGCCGAATGATCTGCCCGACCGAAAGAGTGGTGAGACGAGCGCCGACGCCAACACGCAGGATCTGGCGCGGCAGATCGCAAATGTGATTCACGAGCAGACAGGACATCACATTCACCTTGTCATCTGCCGTCTGCACCGAAGGAAACTCGATGTGAATCGTGAGATCATGGAGGCTGCGCAGGGGGACAAAGAGGCAGAGCTGGCATGGAAGGAGCACCATGGATTTATCGAACAAGCGTGTGCAAGCGCTGTGAAAAGATTTGGCGTGGCTTTTCTCATTGATCTGCACGGCCACGGCCACCCCGTTCCCCACGTGGAACTGGGATGCCTGCAGAATGTGCAGCAACTGGCAAAAAGCGATGAAGCACTGAATGAGAAGGAATGCATTGAGGGCAGCAGTCTGCGCTGGATTGTTGAACATGGAACTCACAGCCATGCAAAGCTGTTGCGTGGACCGATGAGTTTTGGAGCGATATTGGAAAGCAACGGCTTTGCCGCCACTCCGAGCCTGAGCATGCCGGTGCCAACGCAGCCGTTTTTCCGAGGTGGCTACACCATCTCAAGGCACTGCAGGAGTGAACGTAACGTCACGGGACTCCAGATTGAGACGAATCGTCCGCGTCTGCGAGATACTGCGGCAAACCGCCTGAAATTTGCACAGGCCCTGTTTGCGACCCTTGAGAGTTATCTTCCCGTCCATATCGGCCTTGGGATCGACGGAATGAAAACCACGCTGGCGAAGCATCATTCCGAGGCCGGTCTTGAACAGACGAAAACTTCCGACCAAGCCCCCCCATAGCCCCCAAACCCAATCAGTGTCGCCGCTCCCCAACCACGGTGACGCTGGCGCTGATTGAGACATGAAAAAAAACCCACGTTTAGAATACGGCAAACTCCACCTTTTGATCTCACCGCTGCTTGCAGCAGCATGTCTGGCCCAGACGCCAGTTTCCGCCCAGAGCACTTTCACCACGGCATCCGGCAACCAGTCATGGGGCACGGCTTCGAACTGGTCTCCATCAGGGGTGCCCAATGCCGTGGGAGCTTCCGTGATTTTCAACACCCCCTCCGGAGGGAATCAAGCCATCAACAGCTTTGGAGCAGTGCGTACTGTGGGTTACATGACCATCAACAACGATTCTGCCAATACATTTTCGATCACCACTACAAACACCCTGACCTTTGACGCCACCTCTGGCAATGCGGCGCTGACGGTGGCAGGATCAGGAGACAATCTGAGCACTTTTGCATCGAGTCTTAGCGTTGTTTTAAATGATTCCCTGGACCTGTCTGTGACCAATACGGCGAGCTCCGCTGCGGACGGAGCTCTGAAAATCAGCGGGGCTATTTCCGGAGCGGGACGTATCATCAAAACAGGCGCAGGCATCATGACTCTAGCCAGCTCGTCCAACACCTTTACCGGAGGTGTGTCCATTCTAGGCGGAACTGTGCGCATTTCGGCAGGGGCTGCGCTCGGAGCCGCACCGGCCAGTTACGTGCCGGACCAGATCATCATCAATGGAGGCACGCTAGAATATACCGGTAGCGGGGTCACCTCTGCATCGAATCGGGGTTTTGCTCTGGGAAGCAGCACCGGAACGATCAGCGTGACGGGCACGGGCTCCTACCAGATCGCCGGAATTGTTTCGGATGTTACTGGGCAGTCGGGCGCGCTGCGCAAGACGGGGTCTGGAACGCTTTACATCAATCCAGGCAGCGCCAATACGTATTCCGGCGGTACCACCATCGTATCTGGCACTCTTCAGATTGGGATTGCAGGCAGCTTGGGTACTGGGACTGTCAACCTGGGCAGCACCGGCGGGGGAAATGCCACTCTTGAGAACACCCTCGGAGGTTACACGTTTTCAAACAACATCAATGTCATCTCTGGCAGCGGGGGCGTGCTGACCTTGTATTATTCTGGGGCGGCCGCTTTCAACAGCACTTTCAGCGGAGCCATCAGCATGGGGGACAATCTGGTCATTCGCAGCGATGCGATCAGCGGTCAGGCCATGCGAATCACGGGAGCTGTTTCAGGTGCGGGTAGCATCACCAAGACCGGCACAGGAGTTCTGAGGCTGGAAAACAACAATGCATCTTACACGGGGATCACCACCATTTCAGCTGGGACCTTGCAGATAGGCAACGGCAGCACGACAGGGGGAATCGGCACGGGTGCGATTGTCAACAACAGCAGCCTTGTGGTCAATCGCAGCAATTCGCTGACCCTGAACAATGACATGAGCGGGACGGGAGCATTGGTGCAGGCTGGAACTGGCACAACCACCATCAACAACACCAACACCTATTCCGGAGGCACTGTGGTCGCCAAGGGGACTTTGCAGTTCGGGCGCACATCATCCCTCGGCAGCGGAGCCGTGACTCTCGGCAGTGTCGGAGGAGGAGATGCCACCATGGAAAACTATCTGGCAGGCTGGATCACCAGCAATGACATCAGCACCGTGTCAGGAAGCGGTGGCACCTTGACGCTTTCGTACACCAGCAGTGTGACAGGGTTTGGCAGTTCGGTCTTCTCGGGAGCGCTGACGTTAAACGACAGCATTGTCATTCGCAGCGAGGCCGCTACGGGACTGGCCATGCGCATGCAGGGTGCCATCAGCGGTTCAGGTGGGATTACCAAAACCGGGGCGGGCGTGGTCCGCCTGGAAAACAACAACGATGGTTATTCTGGGACCACGACCATCTCTGCCGGCACGCTGCAGGTGGGAAATAATGGCAGCACAGGCGGTCTGGGATCCGGCAACGTGGTGGACAACAGCGCGCTCCTCATCACGCGATCCAACAGCTACACTCTGGCCAATCAGATCAGCGGCACGGGCACGCTGACTCATTCAGGTTCCGGCATCACAACCCTGAGCAATGCCAACACCTATAGTGGTGGCACAAATGTTACTGCAGGTTCATTGCTGGTGACCAACACGACAGGCTCGGCGACTGGCACCGGCGGCGTGATTACTTCTCCAGGCACCGCTTTGGGCGGGAAAGGGACAATTGCGTCCACAGGCTCCAACAGCGTCGTCATCGGAGGAGCCGTGTCACCTGGGGTTCCGGGAGAAAATTCCGGGGTGGGAACACTGACATTCACACCTGTGGATGGAACGCTTTCGTTTCAGAGTGGAAGCGCGGTGGTATTTGAGCTTCTGGCCAGCGGCAGCAATGACAAGATCGTCTTCAATGCCACTGGCGCAGGAGTGATGGATTTTTCGGCCATGGGTGCGGGCGGTCTCATCGTTTCGTTTTCTGCCGGTTATATTCCGCAGCCGGGCCATTCCTTCGATCTGATTGACTGGGCGGCGGTCTCTGGCACTGGGATCAGCGGCCTGACTGAGTCGCTGCTCAACCTGAGCACTGCCGGCTTTGATCCCTCCTGGCGCTGGGACACATCATTGTTCAGCACAAGCGGGGTGATTTCGGTTGTTGCCACTGTGCCAGAGCCTTCGCTGGGGTTGATGCTGATGGCAGGTCTCATGGCGCTGGCGCTCAGGCGTAAACGGCTGAGGTGCGTATTTGAGTGAATATCTGCGGCTCTATGCTCAGCAAAATAAGTGAATCATACACATTGGACTTTTGGCACGAAAACCGCATGTGTTCCTCAGCCTCCCCAAGAATGTATGACACCGATTCCCTCAACCAAACCCCTGAGTAAAAACATTCACCTTCAGAGATGGGTCACTAAAATGGCTGCGCTGTGCAAGCCTGACCGCATCTACTGGGTGGACGGCTCCAAGGCCGAATATGACCGTCTGTGTGATGAGATGGTCGAAGCTGGCACCTTCATCCGGCTGAACCAAAAGAAGTGGCCGGGGTGCTTTTACGCCAAGTCCGACCCCAGCGATGTGGCGCGTGTGGAGGAGCGCACCTTTATCTGCAGCCACTCCAAGGAAGGAGCCGGGCCCACCAACAACTGGGTGAACCCCTTTGAGATGAAGGAGAAGCTGCGCAAGCTTTTCAACGGCTGCATGCGAGGCCGCACCATGTATGTGCTGGCCTACAGCATGGGGCCGGTGGACTCCCCGATGTCGCAGATTGGGGTGCAGCTCACGGACTCTCCCTATGTGGTGGTGAACATGCGCATCATGGCTCGCATCGGAAAAAAAGTGTTTGAGAAGATCGACCAAGGCAAAAAGCGCGTGGTGCCGTGCATGCACACAGTGGGCGCGCCGCTGAAGAAGGGACAGAAAGACGTGCCCTGGCCCTGCAACAAGGAGAAGTACATCGTGCATTTCCCCGAGTCGCGTGAGATCTGGAGCTACGGCTCCGGCTACGGCGGAAACGCGCTGTTGGGCAAGAAGTGCTTCGCACTGAGAATCGCCTCTGCGATGGCGCGAGACGAAGGCTGGATGGCCGAGCACATGCTCATCCTGGGAGTCGAGGATCCGAAGGGCAAGAAAACCTATGTGGCTGCCGCCTTTCCAAGCGCCTGTGGCAAGACGAACTTTGCCATGCTCATTCCGCCGAAGCATTTTGCGGACAAGGGGTGGAAGGTCTGGACGGTGGGCGATGACATCGCCTGGATCAAGCCGGGCGCAGATGGCAGGCTGCATGCCATCAACCCAGAGGCCGGGTTCTTTGGCGTGGCCCCGGGCACCAGCGACAAGACGAATCCAAATGCGATGGCGTCGCTGCGGAAGAATACCATCTTTACCAATGTGGCACTCACACCCGATGGAGGTGTATGGTGGGAGGGCATGACGGATGAGCCGCCGAAGCAATGCACCGACTGGCAGGGCAACCTGTGGACGCCGGATATTGCCAAGGAGAAGGGCACCAAAGCTGCGCATCCGAATTCACGCTTCACTGCGCCGGCCTCACAGTGCCCCACGATCGACCCCGACTGGGAGAAGCCGGAAGGAGTGCCGATCAGCGCGATCATCTTTGGCGGACGTCGTGCCACGACGATGCCGCTGGTGTATCAGGCCTTCAACTGGAGCGGTGGTGTGTATGCCGGTGCCACGATGGGCAGCGAAATGACGGCAGCTGCGGCTGGCACGATCGGCAAGGTGCGCCGCGATCCGATGGCCATGCTGCCTTTCTGCGGCTACAACATGGGCGACTATTTCCGCCACTGGATCAGCATGCAGCGCACGCTGAGCGAAACGCCACGCGTCTTTCACGTGAACTGGTTCCGCAAGGATGCCGATGGCAAATTCCTGTGGCCCGGATTCAGTGAGAACATGCGCGTGCTGAAGTGGATTGTGGACCGCGCTAATGGACACAGCAAATCCAAGGAGACACCCATCGGCTGGGTGCCGCAGTATGAGGACATTGACTGGAAGGGCATGGATTTCCCGAAAGAGAAATTCGATGAGCTGCAGCGCTTTGACCGTGCCGCCTGGCGTGCGGAGATCCTCTCGCACGAAGAGCTTTTCATCGATCTCAAGACACATCTGCCCAAGGAGCTGATCTACGAGCGCGAGCTGCTGATCTGCCGAATGTGATGCCTTGCGATTGTATAGAAAGTGACTTTGACCGGCCTCCTTTAGATGGAGGCCGGTTTTGTTTTGACCCAACATTGAAGAGGCAAGTTTCCGGCTTTTTTGCGAAGGCTGAATTTAGCAAGTCTTGATTCCGGGGACGCGTAGTGGTCTCCCGCGTATGACATTCCGTGTTCTCGTTTTTCTATTGGTGCCACTGGCGGGTTTTGCGGCAGATGCCGTCCGACAGGTGGGCGTGGCCTCGGTGGACATTTCGCCAGATTATCCGGTGAGACTGAGCGGGTATGGCTACCGCCGGGCTCCCAATACAGGTGTCTCGCAGCACATTTTTGCCAAAGCACTGGCCTTCGGCACAGATGCCGAAGGCCCAGCCATCCTCGTCACCGTGGACAACGTTGGCGTGCCTGCTTCCATGCGTGACGAGGTTCTGCGACGCCTCAAGCCTGACACCAAGGTGGAGAGCGAGCGTTTCGCCATCTGCTCCAGCCATACGCACTGTGCGCCGATGCTCATCGGTGTTCTGCCAAATCTCTTTGGCATGGACATTCCGGCAGAGCACTTGCCCGCCATTGAGCGCTACACTCGTGAGCTGACGGATTATCTGGAGAAAGTGGTGCGGGCGGCTCTGGCGGATCGCAAGCCTGCCACGCTGTCTTGGGGAGTGGGAAAGGTAGGATTTGCGGCGAACCGGCGTTTGTTTCCGCTGAAACCGGTCGATCATGACTTGCCGGTGCTGCGAGTCACAGGTGTGGATGGCAAGGTGCGTGCGATTTTCACCAGCTACGCCTGCCACTGCACCACTATCGGCATCGATGAAATTCATGGGGACTGGGCTGGTGTAGCTCAGGAGGCTCTGCAGCGGGAGTTTCCAGGAGCCATCGCACTCACGGCGCTCGGCTGTGGTGCGGACCAGAATCCGAATCCACGCCGCACGATGGAGCTGGTGAAACAGTATGGTGAAGCTCTGAGTGCTGAAGCAAAACGTCTGGCCACGGGGGAGCTGCGTCCGATCAAGGGTGCGCTGACATGCAAAGCGAAGCAGATTGATCTGGCCTATGACAAGCTGCCAACGCGTGAGGAGTGGCAGGTGCTGGTTGAGTCGAAGACGGCGGCAATCGCTTATCATGCGAAGAAGAACCTCGCGCGTCTGGACCGTGGCGAGAAGCTGCCGACGGAGCTGCCTTATCTGGTGCAGCGCTGGAGTTTTGGTGATGACATGGCGATGGTGTTTCTGCCGGGGGAGATCACGGTGGATTACTCACTGCGCATCAAGCGCGAGTTTGACCGATCACGGCTGTGGGTGAACGGGTACTCGAATGATGTGCCGTGCTATGTACCCTCGCGGCGAGTTTTGGAGGAAGGGGGCTATGAAGGTGCTGGAGCGATGGTCTATTACGACCGGCCGACGAAATTTGCGCCGGATGTCGAAGAGCGGATCATGGGGGCGGTGCATGAGGTGATGCCGGGAGATTTTTTGACACGGCCGGAGCAGGTGAAGCCGATTGAAGAGCCTGCCGCAGTGGCTTATCCGGTTCATTCCAATCTGATGGTGGTGCGCGATGAAGCTGGTGGTGAGCGGCCGGTGCAGAGTGCGGCGGACTGGGCTGTGCGTGTGGCGCACATCAAGGCGGGCATGCAGAAGGCGATGGGTGCGCTGCATGATACCTCGTTGTGGGCGCCTCTGAATGTGGAGACAGTTTCGGAAGAGAAGACGGAGAAGTATGTGAGGCGCAAAATCCGCTTCACACCTGAGCGGGGAGACAGTGTGCCAGCGTGGCTGCTGATCCCGAACGAGCTGCCCCCTGGCGCCAAGGCGGCAGCCATGCTGTGCCTTCACCAGACCACCAAGAGCGGCAAAGATGAGCCTGTCGGTCTTGGCGGCAAGCCCTCGCTGCACTATGCGCATGAGCTGGCGGAGCGTGGGTATGTGTGCCTGGTTCCGGATTATCCATCCTTCGGGGAGTATCCGTATGATTTTAAAAAGCAGGGGGTGCATCGTGCGAGCGGTTCCATCAAGGCGGTCTGGAACAACATGCGCGCTGTGGATCTGCTGCAATCTCTGCCGGAGGTGAACAAAGATCGTATTGGCGTGATTGGGCACTCACTGGGCGGGCACAATGCGCTTTTCACGGCGGTATTTGACGAGCGCCTCAAGGCCGTGGTGACGAGCTGCGGATTCACGCCGTTTCATGACTACTATGGCGGCAAGGTGGCGGGGTGGACCAGCGATCGCTATATGCCGCGCATCCGGGATGTGTATGAAAACAATGCAGACAAGCTGCCTTTTGATTTTTATGAGGTGATCGCCGCCATTGCTCCGCGTGGTGTCTTTTCAAACTCGCCGGTGAGCGACAGCAATTTTGACGTGGGTGGCGTGCGCAAAGCGATGGCAAAAGCCGGTGAGGTTTTTGCTCTACTGAAAGCGGATAAAAATCTCCGGCTGGTCACTCCGGATGCCCCGCATGATTTTCCTGAGGCGGAGCGTCGGGCGGCGTATGAGTGGCTGGATCAGATGCTGAAGTAATCGTCACGGCTTCAGCAGCGTCGGCTCTGCCCAGATGGCGTAGTTGCTCTTGGAATCGACGCCACGTGAAGTGAGGGTTAGTTGGAGTTGTGACACGCCGCTGACGTCGCATTCGATCAGTGTGGCCGGATCGGTGCCGTTGAGAGTGATCGTGCGAAGAGGTTTGCCATCACCGCTGACGGCAAACTCCACACGGCCTTTGGCACCAAGCTCAGGGTGCAGACCGGCCAAGACCGTGAAGCGCGCGTAAACCTCTTTGGGCAGCAGGAAGGTGAGTGTCTTGCCCATGCCAGCGCTGATGCCGTTGGCGAACTCCTTTTCGCCGGAGGCCAGTCTAAGCTTCAAGGGCATGGCCTTGCTGCCTCCTGCCAGGATGACACCGCTGCGCGGATGGCTCCAGTGTGGCGAGCTGTAGAACTGCTGCTGCGGATAGTAGAGACTCGCTGCCTCAAGAGGGAAGAAGCTGCCGAACTGCACCTGCTGCAGAGAAGTTTTTTCCTCGGCAGAATATTTTTCCGAGCCGAGGCAGAGGATGGTATAAACCGCATCAGCGACGACTTGGGCGTCCATGGTGGCTGCGCGCAGCTGATGCTTCACAACGGATTCCTGATCACCGGCGTACAATGACTGGATGATCGGCACGGTGGTGCTGCGTGCATTGAGGATCTCATCATGCACTCGATGCATGAGCCGCCAGGAGGCCTCATTAACGGTGGTGCCGAGCAGTTTTGGAGAGTAGCCGGCGATGCTCACTTTGAAGTCGCCGTTTTCAATGGGGCCGTGCATGAGCTGGTCCTTCATGACCTCGGTGGGCGGCAGAAACTGCTGCAGGAGAGTGAACATGTTGTCTCCAGGCACAGTGTGAGAAGGACTGCCGTAGTCTTCAATCTGGTGGCAGATCGTACCGATGTAGCGTGCCGCATCTCCCCGCCTGCCATCGCGTAATGATTTGACGGCCAGATCCATGAAGTAGCGCATGACTTCCAGGTATTCCGGCTGCTGAGTGGGAAGGTGGAGGATTTTAAGATACACTTCGCCAGGGGCTGACTCCATTTTGGCAAAGCGTGCGTTTTGCTTGTCTGAGAAAACGTTATCGGGAATCATGCAGTAGCTGTCTCCCAGCTGCGTGAACTCTGCTCCCAGCAGATCCTTTTGCCATGCTGGAAGAACCTCCAAGGCTCCACGTGTAATAGCATGATGAGGCTGACCCCAGCCAAGGGCCAATGTGGGCAGGGAAAGACTGAAAAGAAGGGCGCGAGCTTGGTATCTCATGAGCAGTTATTGGTATTAAAGTGACATCCCAATCATTCTATTGCGAAAAAATGGGACCAAAATCCGTAGTTTTAGCTGTGAAGACAAAGAAAGTCCCGCTGAAAGCATGGATGCTACTGTTGTGTGCCGGAACGAGTTTCGCGGCGGAAGCATCGCGCCCGTTGAGCTTTGTGAATGACATTGAGCCGATCCTGACCAAGGCGGGCTGCAATGCAGGGGTGTGTCATGCCAAGGCGATCACAGGCCAGCGCGGATTTCGCCTGAGCGTGTTGGGGTTTGAGCCTGAAGAAGATTATGAGGCCATCGTGAAGCAGGGTAAGGGACGGCGTGTGTTTCCGCCGGCTCCGGAAGAGAGTCTCCTCATTACCAAAGGGGCGGCGATCGTGCCACATACGGGCGGGAAAAAGCTGGAGCCCGGTTCGGAAGATTACAAGACACTGGTCCGCTGGATCGCGGAAGGCATGAACTATACGGTGAAGGATGAGGCCAAGCTCACCGGCATCAGTGTGGAACCTGCGCGTGTGACGATGAAGGTCAAAACGACCCAGCAGCTCAAGGTGACGGCACACTACTCCAACGGGGGCAGTCGTGATGTGACCAAGCTGGCGCTCTATGAAGCCAATGACCGCGCCATGGCCGAGGCGAGTGAACTGGGAATGGTAAAGACGCTGGACATCCCTGGCAATGTGGCGGTGATGGTGCGCTATGGTGGGCGTGTTTCAGTGTGTAGCGTGTCGGTGCCCCTGGGTGCACCGGTGGACTCCATGCCACCGGTGAAAAACTTCATCGACCAGCATGTCTTTGCCAATCTGAAGCAGATCGGCGTGCCGCCTTCGCCGCTGTGCGATGACTCCACTTTCCTGCGCCGGGTGTACCTCGACATCGGTGGTCGTGTGCCTACGGCAGAGGAGACCAAGGCCTTCCTGGCCAGCCATGAGCCGGACAAGCGAGACAAGGTGATCGACACTCTGCTCAACAGTCCGGACTACGCGGACTATTTTGCCAACAAGTGGACAGCACTTCTCAAGAACACGCGCTCGGAAAACGCGGACATCACCTCCAACTTTGCCTTCCACGCCTGGATGCGCGACAGCCTGCTGGCTAACCTGAAGTACGACCAGATCGTGCGGCAGATCCTGGCCTCTACGGGCACGATTGTCTCGAATCCGCCCGTGGCATGGTACAAGCGCGTGAAGGAGCCCACAACCCAGCTCGAAGACGTGGCGCAGCTTTTCCTGGGTGTACGCATGCAGTGTGCGCAGTGCCACCACCATCCTTTTGAGCGCTGGACGCAGGCTGAGTATTATCATCTGGCGGCGTTCTTCAGCCAGATCGGCCGCAAACCGACTGCCATCGCGGGTGAGGACCTTATCTTCCACAAACGAGGCATCGCACAGACGGAACACCGCAAGACTCGGGTGATGCTGAAGCCTGCCGGACTCGGTGAGCCTGAGCTCGACATCGCACCGGATGATGATCCGCGTCTTGCGCTGGTGGACTGGATGAGTAAAAAGGACAATCCTTTCTTCGCCAGGGCGCTGGTAAACCGCTACTGGAAGCATTTCTTCAAACGCGGCCTGGTGGAACCCGAAGACGATCTACGTGATTCGAACCCACCGACGAATCCGGAGCTGTTTGATGCGCTGGCCAAGAGCTTTACTGACAGCGGGTATGACCTGAAGGAGCTCGTGCGCACCATTGCTCAAAGCCACGCTTATCAACTCAGCTCCACCCCAAACCAGTACAATGCCATCGACCGGCAGGCCTTCTCCCACTATTATCCACGACGCATGACGGCGGAGGTGATGCTGGACAGTATTGACATGCTGACCGGATCGAAGACGGACTTTGCCGATCTGCCGCCCGGCACGCGTGCTATCTCGCTGCCGGACAACAGCTACAACCGTGCGGCGCCCTTCCTGAAAGTGTTTGGCCGCCCGGAAGGAGCCAGTGTATGCGAGTGCGAGCGTGTGCAGTCCGCCAGCCTGGCACAGAGCCTGCACCTCATGAATGCCTCCGATGTGAAGGCCAAGCTGACTGCCAGTGGTGGACGAGCCGAGCAGTTGACCAAGGCGGAAATGCCCGAGCCCAAGCGTATTCGTGAGCTGTATCTGGCGGCTTTTTCCCGAGAGCCCACGGCGGATGAAGTGAAAATCAGCGAGTCCTACATCGCCAAACCCCGCACCGATGCCGCTGGCAAGCCGCTGGATTCGCAGCGCGCCCGCAGGAACGGGTATGAAGACCTGCTCTGGGCGCTGCTGAACACGAAGGAATTCATGTACAACCACTGATTTATGTTCGCGAAAACCACACTCACCCTGGCATTTTGTACTCTGGCAGGGGCTTCGGCCCTGGCCCAGCAAGTGACTCTGCCCCTGCCGCGTCTGCTGACTCTCATGCCGATGGGCGGACAGGCTGGCACCCAAGTGGAGATCACTCTCACCGGAGAGAACACCGAGGATGTCAGCGAGCTTCTTTTTTCTTCGTCAAAGATCACGGCCAAGCCGGTGGCTGGAGCGCCGAACAAGTTTACCGTGAGCATTGCCGCAGATGCACCTGCAGGTGTCTATGATGCCCGGGTGATTTCCCGGCTGGGGGTTTCTTCTGCGCGTGCCTTTTCCGTGGGCAAGCTGCCAGAGGTGACGCGTGCGAAGGCAAATAACACCGTGGAGACCGCCATGGAACTGCCAGTGGGCACGATCTGCAATGCCACCATGACCAAGCGTGCGGTGGATTTTTATTCCTTTAAAGGTATGAAGGGCAAGCGCTTGGCCGTGGACTGCGCCGCCATTGGGATCGACTCACGCCTGACTCCTGTGCTAATTTTGGCGGATGCCAAAGGCGGTGATCTGAAGGTGAACCGCACGGGCGGGGTCATTGACTTCACACCGCCTGCAGATGGGACGTATTTGATCAAGGTCAGCGACCTGACCTATCAAGGCGGAGAGCGTTTTTTCTACCGCCTGGCCCTGCAGGAAGTAGCTGGCAACGGGCCTGCTCCTCGCCAGCCGCAGACCCAGACAGTGAGCGCCATGTCCTGGCCGCCTGCTGGACTGGCCGAGGCTGCCAAGATGCATGAATCCGAGCCGAATAACAAAGCGGCTGAGGCGCAGAAAATCACGCTGCCCTGTGACATAGCCGGCTCGTTCTTTCCGGCAGCGGATGTGGACACCTATGAGTTCACCGCCAAGAAGGGCGAAGTCTGGTGGGTGGAGGTTGCCTCCGAGCGACTGGGGCTGAACACCGACCCCTTTGTGCTTGTGCAGCAGGTGAAAAAGGAAGGCGACAAAGAGAAGCTCACTGATGTGGCTGAGCTGTATGACATCGCGCCGCCGATGAAGGTCACCAGCAATGGCTACTCCTATGACGGCCCGCCGTATGATGCGGGTTCGCCGGATATCAATGGCAAGTTTGAGATCAAGGAAGACGGCACCTACCGCCTGCAGGTGCGCGATTTGTTTGGCGGCACACGGAGCGATGCGAACAACATCTACCGCCTCATCGTGCGTCAGGCTGCGCCAGATTTCTCGTTGGCCGCATGGGCGGTGCACATGACTCTGCGCAACGGAGACCGTGCCGCGCTTTCCAAACCCATGGCGCTGCGTGCAGGCGAGACGCGCGCGTTCGAGGTGGTGGTGCAGAGGCGCGACGGGTTTGATGGCGAAATCGAAATCGGCATGGAAAATCTGCCACCAGGAGTGAGCGCAGCCGGATTGAAGATTGCCAAGGGCAAGCCCTACGGGCATCTGATCCTGACCGCTGCGAGTGATGCCAAGCATGGCTTCTCGCTGGCCAAGATCACGGGCAAGGCAACAGTCAACGGTGCTGTCGTGACACGACCTGTGCGTCTGGCCAGCATGGAATGGCCGGTGAAAGATGCGAAGGGGGAGATTCCCGCGCCGCGTCTCATGGCGGATGTGCCTGTGTCTGTGAGCGATTCTGAGCAGGCTCCGCTGACCATGGCACCAGCCGAAAACAAAGTTCTGGTGGCCACGGCGGGCGACAAGCTCAAGGTGCCTCTCAAGTTGACGTGGAGAAATGAATTTAATGGTGCTTCGATCAAAGTGAAGGCTTATGGCGATGGATTCAGCGCCATCAAGGAATTCGACATTCCGCTCAAAGCGGCTGCCTATGAGGCGGTGATCGATCTCGCTGCTCTCAAGATCGTGCCGGGAGACTACACCTTTGCCTTCCAGAGCCTGGGCATCTGCAAGTACCGCTACAATCCTGCTGCGGTGCCTTTGGCAGAGGCGGAGCAGAAGAAGGCCGCACAAATGGCTGAGGCTGCGGCAGCAGAGGCCAAAAAAATCGCCGCCACCGATGCTGAGGCGGCCAGAAAAGCGGCTGAGAAACAAAAGCAGGCTGAAGCTGCGATGGCCACCGCCACCAGCCGCATGAAGGCCGTGACCACTGCGGCCTCCCCCACCGACACGGTGGAGATCCTGATTTCGGAACCGATTCGTGTTTCCATCAAACCGGCCGCCGCCACTACCGCCAGCAAGTAATGAAACCGCATGCTCTCCTGGCTCTCTGCTGCCTCACATCTGCCGCCACGGCTGCGGAGGAGCTGGACTATTACCGGGATGTCTATCCCTTCCTGAAGGCGAACTGCATCTCCTGCCACAACAAGACCACGGCCAAGGCGGATCTGAACATGGAGACGCCGGAGCTGATGATCAAAGGTGGAGAAAACGGACCTTCGATCATTCCTGGCAAAGGCGCGGAGAGCCTGATCGTGCAGGCGTCATTGCATACCAATGACATGGAGATGCCGCCGCCCAACAACAAATCTGGCGCGGTGAATCTTATCCCGGAGCAGATCGCCATTTTGAAGAAATGGATCGACCAAGGGGCCAAGGGTTCTGTCATGGAAGAGCGTGCGGTGGTGTTGCAGGCTTTCTCCGCCAGCATCGACCCAATCTACACAGTGGCGCTTACCCGCGACGGTCGCTACGTGGCATGCGGAAGATCAAACCACATCTATGTTTATGATCTGGCCACGCGTCAGTTCATTGCACAACTGAGTGATCCTGCGGAAAAAAACGGTGCGGCGCACCGGGCGCTGGTGCAGTCTCTGGCCTTCAGCCCGGATGGCACGCGGCTGGCTAGCGGCAGCTACCGTGAAGTGAAAATCTGGAAACTTGCAGAGGGCAAGCCCACGACCAGCGGCGAAAAGTCCAGCTCTGCACCTGCGAATGCGGATTTAGTCAAAAAGATCGCCGCTGCGGGCAAGTTGACGGTGCTGAACAGTGCGATGTCCGCCGATGGCAAGCAGGTGGTCACGGGCTGTGCCGACGGCTCTGTGCGTGTGTGGGATGTGGCTTCAACGAAGCAACTGGCTGAAATGCGCGGCGGAGTGGCGGCAGCCAAAAAAATGGCGGAGCTGGACTGGGCTATCGCAGCACAAACGCTGGAGCAAACCTTCCAGAAGAGCGAGATCACCCGTGTCGAGACACAAGAAAAGGCGCTCGATGTTCTGCTGGGCAAGGCGAAGGAAGCCATTGTGGCGATGAACAAGGTGCTGCCTGAAAAGCAGAAAGCTGTGCCAGCGACGACTGAGGCCAAGACGAGTGCTCAGAAAGTCGTGGATGAAGTTGCAGCCAGAATCAAAGCACTGCCCGCCGGCGGCAAGGCTGATGCCGCGCTGGAAAAGCAGCTCAAAGATGCGCAGGACAAGCTGATCACCGCGAAAATGACGGAGGTGTCTGCGCAGGCTGCAGTCTCCGCCGCGCAGAGCAATGTGAAGGATGCCGAGGAGGACATGAAGCGCATCACGGATGCCAAGGCTGCCAATGCCAAGATCGTGGAGGCTGCCAACAAAGCCATCGCGTCAGCCAAAGCGCTCCAGGACAAGGCCGCTGCTGAACAGGCTGAACTGAAAAAATCGCTGGCGGCTGCTACGGTAAAGCCAGCCGCCGTTTCCTTCTCCGCCGATGGGCGCCGTGTGGCAGGCTTCTTTGAAGATGGCACGCTGCGAGTGTTCGCCACGGCCACGGGATTGCCCCTCGAAGAAGGTTCTGGCAGTCTGACTGTCACGGGAATTACCGCATCATCTGACGGCTCTTTTACAGCAACGAAAACGCTCATCCAATCTGTCGGCAGCTCTTCGCGCTGGTCACTGGAGCGCAAGCTGGATGAAAAGGGGCTCTTTGCCGATCGTGTTAATGCAGTGCGCTTTAGTCCGGATGGCAAGACGCTGGCCACAGGCGGTGGTGAGCTCTCGCGCAGCGGCGACATCATCTTTTTCGATGCGGCAAGCGGCAAGGTAAAGAAGACGTGGAAGGAGAAACACAGCGATGCTGTGCTCTGCCTGGATTATTCGCCGGATGGCAAGCGGCTCGCCTCAGGGGCTGCGGATAAAATCGCTCGTGTGACGGATGTGGCCACTGGCAAGCAGCTGAATCTCTTTGAGGGGCACACGCATCATGTGACGAGCATTGCCTACCGCACCGATGGCCGAGTGCTGGCCACCGCTGGAGCCGATGGCACTGTGGTGACGTGGGACATGATCATCGGAGAGCGGAAGAGAAAGATCGAAGGATGGACCAAGGAAGTGACTTCGCTGCAGTTCATCGGTGCCACGAATCAGCTCGTGACCTCCGCCGGAGACAACCGCATCCGACTTGTGACCGACGACGGCACCGAAGTGCGCGCCATCGCCAACCTGCCTGACTACATGCAGGCTGCGGTTTCAGTGCCCAATGGCAGCACTTTCATTGGTGGCGGTGAAGACAGCATCCTGCGCGTCTGGGATGGTGCCGGAAAAGAACTGGCCGTTTTTGGCGCCAATTAGACCGTTTTAAAACCCAAGACTCAACCCTCAGTTCGTCGATTTCTCCATATGTCCTCCATTATCCAGCCTCCTTCACTAGTGCGCTGCGCCGGTCCTCTGTCGCGACGTGGGTTTATGCAGTTTGGACTGGCAGGCATGGCCACGATGAGCTGGCCGGGGCTGCTGAAACTGCGTGCTGAGAACGCGGCCAAACCCAAAGGGGAGCGCAAGTCCATCATCATGGTCTGGCTTCCTGGCGGACAGTCGCACATCGACACCTACGATCCCAAGCCGGACGCCAGCAGCGAGTACCGCGGTCCGTTCAAGACGATCAGCACCAAGGTTCCAGGCACGATCTTCACGGAGATGCTGCCTATGAACGCCAAGATCGCGGACAAATTCACCATCGTGCGCTCCATGCATCAGACGGCAGGGGGACATCCGGCGGGAACGATGCAGATGTTTTCCGGAGACAGCGACACGCGTGACAAGCCGAAGCCGAGGCTGCCGGACTGGATGTCTGTGGCGCATTACCTCCGCGCCAAGGAAGGCGGCCGCTCCAACCCGCTGCCGAACTACATTGGAGTCCCAGCGGCCTCTCCTGAGTATTCCAGCCCGGCGTATCTGGGAGACGCATTTGCACCTTTTGCAGTGAGTGATGACCCGAACCGCCCTAACTTCCAGGTGCCAAATATCGGCCTCTCCGATGATTCGGAAACGCGACGTCTGAGCGACCGCATCGCTCTCCGTAAGAGCCTGGACAAGCTGGAGCGCGCTTTTGACCGTGAAGGCGAGCTTGGGGCATTGGATGAATTTGAGGCCCAAGCAGCCACGCTGCTGACCAATCCCCACACCCGCGACGCTTTTGACCTGAGCAAGGAAGACGCCGCAACACGTGATCGCTATGGTCGCAACCGCTGGGGGCAGCAGCTTCTGCTGGCACGCCGACTGGTGGAGGCCGGGGTGGAGATCATCACCAGCAGCCTGAGCGGGCCGTTGTGCGGGCGCGTGAACAATTGGGATGACCATGCGGTGAACCAGCATCAGTTTGAGGCGCTGCGCTTCCGCATGCCCACTTATGACCGGGCAGTTTCCGCACTCATCGAGGACATTTATGCACGCGGACTGGACAAGCGCGTGCTGGTGATTGTCACGGGCGAGTTTGGCCGCACACCGAAGATCAGCTTTGACAGAAGCACTGGCGCAGGTGATGCCAGCGGACCTACCGGTACGCTGCAGCCCGGCCGCGACCACTGGCCGCGTGCCTTCACCAATGTTTGGGCCGGAGGCGGCATCCAGACGGGCGGCGTCATCGGCGCTACTGACAAGCGCGGCGAGGATGTGGTCGAGCGTCCATGCAACGCGAGCGACTTCCTGGCTACGATCTACCATCATCTGGGCATTGATTACTCAAAGGTCACCATCAATGACCTCAACGGGCGTCCTGTTCACATCGTGGAAAATGGCAGGCCTATAGCTGAGCTAATCGCGTGATGATTTACGGCATTTGAACACGTAAAGAGAGTCATGCATCTCCGACCGGTCCTTCTTCTGGGTGTTTGCTTCATCAGTTTCAGCGCCCAGGCGCAGGAAGTCATGGATGGGAGGTTTGCTGTCACCTCCAATCTCAAAGCTGGAGTAGCCAAGGTGGACATCACACCGCCTGACGCGGCGGCAGTCAAGATTGTCGGGCATGTGCGTCAGGTCAGCGGTGTGCGTGATCCCTTGCGTGCCGGAGTTTTGGTGTTGGATGATGGCGAAACAAAAGCCGCCATTGTCACCCTGGACACCATCGGTGCCTGGGATGACATGGTGAAGGATGCGCGTGTGCGGATCGAGGCGGAAGCAGGCATCCCATCTGCGAACATCCTTGTCTCGGCCTCCCACAACCACTCCGGACCCGGCTACATTGAAAACATGCGGTGGGCGGCTGATTTGATCAACAAGCTGGGGGCTGCTGCCAAGGGAGCCGTCGCCAGCATGAGGACGGTGAGCGTCGGCTATGCAGAAGACCGCATCAGCTTTGGCATCAACCGCCGAAAAACCTATGACGGCCGGGCGGTGGTAAGCCTGAATCCCGACGGCCCCAATGACCAGCGTGTCAAGGTGCTGCGGTTTGACGACGGCAGTACGCTGACACCGCTGGCGGTCATCATGCATGCGGTGTGTCATCCGTGTTTTTTCACCTGGGGTGACAAGGGTTCCCAGCCGTACCCCAAGGGCTATCCCAAAATGAGCGCGGATTTTCCGGGCGAGGCACAGACCTTTGTGGAGATGAGCTATGCGCAGAAAACCAGCACGCTCTTCATGCAGGGCTGCGCTGGAGACATCCGGCCCAATCTGCCTGGGTATCCCTACCGCTGTGCTGATGAGGCGGACATCCAGTGGGCGGGGCGTGATCTCGGAGGAGCGGTGGCGCGTGCGGCGGCCTTTGGCGTGACACGCGAACAATTGCGCAAGCGCGAAACTTTTTACCCCATTCGCGTGGCCAGCGAGGTGGTGGAGCTTCCGGGTAAAGAGCAGCCAATCCGTGCTGAACTGATGGCGATGAAGATCGGCCCTTTTCTTCTGCTCACCATGCCGGGAGAGCCGATGGTGGAGTATGGGTTCAAGCTGGAACAGGCCATCGCTAACCGGGCCACGCCGATCATTGTGGGCTACGCGAATGGAAACATCGGCTACATCGCCACGGCTGAGGCGCACAAGGTGGGCGGGTATGAGCCCAATCTCTCCAAACTCAAACCTGAGGCCGAGCCGATCATTTTAAAGAAGCTGGGGGCTTTGGCTGATCGGGTGGTCGGAGATGTGTTCGAGAGTTTTTCCAAGCACCCGAAGGACATGCAGAAACGCGAGGCGGAGGAAAAGGCCCGCCTGCAATCTGTGCCTGCCAGCAAACCCTGATTTTGATGACGCTGCCCTCATGACCCATCCCCTCGTTTCTTATCCTCAGCTTCCCGACACCCCGACTTCTCATCTGCCCTTCAGCCCCTGCGTGGTGGTGGGAGACCTGATCTTTGTTTCCGGTCAGGCTTCCGTCGATCAAAAGGGCAATATCATCAGCGACACGTTTGAGGGCGAGTTCCGCCGCAGCATTGAAAACGTGCGCAAGGTGCTGGAGGCCGCGGGCAGCGATCTAGCCCATGTGGTGCAGACGCGGAATTACGTGCGGGATGCTGAGGACGTGCCGCTGTACAACCAGATCTACCGCGAATATTTCCCGCAGCCTTCGCCTGCACGAACAACGATCACCAACTGCCTGCCGCCATCCCTGCGATACGAGGTGGAGGTGGTGGCGGTGCGAAAAGCCAGCTGAAAACGACCATGAACCACGACGAAGCAGCGCGGCGCGCCTACTGGGCGGAGCAAATGGAGAAGGGCTATGAGATCGTGCAGAAGCTCATCACCTTTCCAGTGAATGAGTGTGGCGAGCGCTTCGCCTCGATCCCTGATGCGGCGGCCGATGCCAAGGTTGAGATGCTGTTTTCGACTAGCAAGATCGCGGGGGATCTGGACCGTGTTTATTTCTTGCGTGAGAGCCTGGTTCGCGATGTCGTCACCATCGGGCGAGAGATGAACGAGCGCGGCTGGATTCTGAAAATCGAGGATGGCTTTCGTTCACTGGACATGCAGCGGCAGCTGGTCCGCAAGCCTTCGGTATTTGACGCGGTGCTGAAGAAATGCATCTGGGAGCTAGGCGGAGAGATTCCGAGCACGGAGATGATGTTTCGGCGTGCCATCGTGCTGACGGCGAACATGCCCAAGATCGGGGCGCACATGTCGGGCTCGGCCATTGATATTTCTGTGTTTCGGCGTGACGACGGCACCGAGGTCTGGCGAGGCTACCCCTATCTTGAAATGAGCGAGTGCACGCCGATGCGCTCGCCTTTTGTCGCGCCCGAGCATGTAGCTACGCGGCTTGAGATTGCGGCGATGATGGAGAAGCACGGCTTCATCCATTTTCCGTTCGAGTTCTGGCACTTCGACAAAGACGACGCCGGCATGCACATTCTCACGGGCAACCCGGCACCCTGCCGGTTTGGACCGGTGAACTGGGATCCGCGTACCAACGAAGTGACGCCTGTGCCTGACCCGCTTGCTTTGCTCAATCCACTGCCCGTCATCGAAAAAGAAATCGCAGCGGCTCTGGAACGGGCCCGAAACGCCTAAGCCTATGAAACCACTCCATTTTCTTTTTTTGCTGCCAGCCATGGCTGCGCTGGGAGCCACGCCGACGAAGGCACCGGTCGTGCCAGACCAGCTGCCTCCGCAGCTCGAAACGCTGCAGCCGGGCGTGAAGATCACACTGATCGCGGAGCATCCGGACCTGGTCACGCCGACTGGCATCGCCGTGGACAAGAACGGGAGCATTTACTCCATCTCCTGCCACACGCATTTCCGCCCGGATGATTATGAAGGTCCGGTGCACGACGAAGTGGTGGTCTTTGATGCGAACGGCAAAAACCGCCGGGTGTTTTACAACAAGACGGATGCAACCATGCATGTGGAGATCGGGCCGGACGGCTGGATCTACCTCGCGGAGCGCGACCGTGTGCTGCGTGTGAAGGACACCAACGGAGACGGGGTGGGGGATGTGGAGGAAAACGTGGCGACGCTGGATACGGTGTCCGACTACCCGCACAACGGCCTCAGTGGCATGTGCTGGCATCCGGATGGCGGTCTGGTCGTCTCGCTGGGGGAAAACTTTGGCAAAGACTGGACGCTCACTGGCAAGGATGGCAGCAAGGTCAGCGGACGTGGCGAGGGCGGGGTTTTTCGCTGCACGGCGGATGGTTCCAAGCTGCGGCGCATTGCGCTGGGATTCTGGAATCCCTTTGGCCTGCTGGTGCGCAAGGATGGCGAGATCTTTGCTGCGGAGAATGATCCCGGCAGCCGTCCGCCCTGCCGTCTGCTGAATGTGGTGGAGGGTGCGGACTATGGCTTTCAGTGGGTGTATGGCAGCGCGCCGGTGCATCCTTTTGTGGGCATGAATGGCGAGCTGCGCGGCACCATCGGCATGGTGCATCCTTGCGGTGAAGGACCATGCGATATTCTGGAGCTCGGTGGTGGCGTGCTGATTCCCTCCTGGAGTGATCACAGCGTGGACTATTACCCGCTCACACGCAAAGGTGCGGGCTATGCTTCCCAGCGCATTCCGCTGCTCAAAGGCGGTGACTTCTTCCGCCCGACCTGCATGGCCGTGGGTCCGGATGGGGCGTATTATTTGAACGACTGGGTGTTCAGCTCCTATCCCATCCACAAACGGGGACGTCTTTGGAAAGTGGAGATCGATACTGCCAAGGCTTCGTGGATCAAAGCCAAGGCTGATCCGCTCAATGAGCAGGCACGGCTGGCCAATGATCTGCGCACCGGCAAAGCCAAGATGGATGCCAAGGCGATGCTGGAGCTGGCGAAAGGCAAGGATGCGTATCTGGCCGATGCGGCACTGACCGCGCTGTCGCGCAAGAAATGGACAGTGGAGGCAATGAAGAAGCTGGAACCCGTGGATCGTGTGTGGGTGCTGGTGGCCCTGCGCCGGGTGGATCTGAAGGATGACCAGTGGGTGAAGGCTTTCATGAACGACGCTGATCCTGAGATGCGCTTTGAGTGCCTGCGCTGGATCGCGGATGCCGTGATGACTCAGTTTTCGCCGCAGGTGGAGGCAATGCTTTCGGATGCCTCGCTGGATTATCATCTCTTTGAGGCTGTCCTTGCAGCCTGGAACACGCTGCGAGGTGAACCGGGTGCTGGAGTGACGAATCCCGAGGTTCTGGCGGAGCGAATCACCAACGCCAAGACACCGGCTCGTCTCAAAGGATATGCGCTGCGCCTTGCCCCGGCGACGCACAAGGCCATCACGGTGCCGCTGCTGAAGGAGCTCTTTGCGGCGGGCGATCCGGTGCTTTCGCTGGAGGTCGTGCGAACTCTGGCATCCCGCAATTCGGATGATGCGCGTGCTTTGTTAGCCGAGATCGCAGCGGATGAAGCGCAAAAGATGACGCTGCGGGCAGACGCCATTGCGGGACTCTCGAGTTCCACCAGACTGGAAGACCAGACTACGCTCGTGATGCTTGAAGCCAGCAAGGACATTCTTATTCGCGATGAAGCGCGGCGTGCACTGCGCTATACCGACAAGGACAAGTGGTTTGCGATGAATACGAAGAGGCCTGCATTCAATGACACGGCCGCCTGGTTGAAGATGCTGGATGCACTGCCCGGAAAGGCAGACCCAGAAGCGGGACGGCGCATTTTCTTCCATGCCAAGGTGGGGCTCTGCGCTACGTGCCATCGTCACAGCGGGCGCGGCAATGTAGTGGGGCCGGATCTTAGCCTCGTCTCGCAGCAGGGAGATCGGATGGCGATCTTGAGCTCGATTCTTGAGCCCAGCCGTGAGGTGGCGCCGCAGTATCACCCTTCGCAGGTCAAGCTGAAGGACGGTACCGAGTTTGTAGGCATCATGCTGAGGTCGTCCAACACGGAGGTCTTTCGGGACATCACCGGCAAGGAGCGCAGCTTTCCGCAGACTGATATTGTCAAGCGCACCGAAATCGACTCATCGCTCATGCCCGCCGGATTGGTGATGTCGCTGTCGGATGAAGAATTGCGGGATTTGTTGGCCTTTCTGACCGCCAGGTAGAAGGAGGGACAGCGTTGTTTTTTTCGATCCGAATGTCATCACGCAGGAGGATCGGAGTTAATGAGACGTATTGGAGAGCCATGAAATCTGTCGTTTATGCCCTTCTGCTCGTTGCACCCGCATTGTTTGCGCAAAACAAAACGCTTCGCGCAGGCGCGGCGGCGGTGGACATCACGCCCACTGAATTTCCCATGAACATGCCTGGGGGATTCAGCGCCAATCCTGCAACCAAGGCGCATGATCCGTTTCATGCACGAGCGTTGGTGCTGGATGATGGAAAAACCACAGTGGCGCTGGTGGTGGTGGATGTGCTGGGCGCAGGGCCGGATGTGCTGAATGAGGCCAAGGCCATAGCTGCTGCCAAGACGGGCATGGCTGTGGACAAGATGCTCATCAGCTCCACACACACGCACAGCGGGCCTTCGGTGAACACACGCAGCGAGCTGGCGGCGCGTTATTACAAACGATTCGTCGAAGGGATCGCGGAGTCGATCATCAAGGCGCATGGAGCCTTGCGGCCGGCGACGGTTGGTGCCGCGGCGCATCCGCTTCCTGACGAGGTCTTCAACCGGCGCTGGTATCTGAAGCCTGGCAAGATGCCGCTCAATCCCTTTGGCCGCATGGACAAGGTGAAGATGAATCCGGGCACCGATCCGAACACGCTGGATCGTCCGGCGGGGCCGACGGATCCTGACATCACGATCATCTCGGTGCAGGATTCCAAAAGGAAATCACTGGCTGTCTATGCCAATTACTCGCTGCACTATGTGGGTGGGGCGCCTGAGGGGGAGATGTCAGCAGATTATTTTGGCGAGTTTGCCCGTGTCATGCCTTCACGGGTGCGTGGCGATGAAAACTTTGTCGCGATGATGTCGAATGGCACCTCGGGGGACATCAACAACATTCCGTTTGGCGTGACCCGTCCGCCGCGCGAGCCGTTTGAGCAGATCCGCATTGTGGCGCAGAAGGCGGCGGACACGGCGTGGTTTGCGCACCGGAAAATCGAAAAGCATCGCGGGGATGTGACGCTCGGCATGCTGCAGCGGGAGATCACGCTGAAGTATCGGCGTCCATCGGAGCAGGAAGTCGCGGAGGCAAAGGCGGTGCTGGCGGTGAAAGACAAGGAGGCGGTGGAAAAGCTGCCGCGTCTGGCAAAAAACTACGCCGGTAGTGTTGTCGCGGCGGCGGAGCGGAAAGAAGAAACGGTCACCGTGCAACTGCAGGCCATCCGCATCGGGGATCTGGTCGTGTGCGGCATCCCTTTCGAGACGTTTGTGGAAATCGGGCTCGATTTGAAAAAGCGCAGCCTGTTTCCGCAGACGATGGTGGTGGGGCTGGCGAATGGCCGGCATGGCTATCTGCCAACCCCGGAGCAGCACAAGCTGGGCGGCTACGAGACGTGGCTGGGGACGAACCAGGTGCAGGAGGACACGAGCGTCATTCTAACCAACAACCTGCTGGAGATGATGGCGGAGCTGAAGAAGAACCTATAAGCGCAGCTCACTCCGCTGGAATGCTGATCGTGATTTCCAGACCGGTGGGCTCGCGGAGCTGGGCGGTGACCGTGCCGCCGCATGCGTGGATGCATCTTTGAGTGATGGCGAGGCCGAGGCCGCTGCCGCCTGTGGAGCGTCGGCGTGCGGCTTCAGGACGGTAGAAGGGCTCAAACAGCCGGTGCAGGGTTTCGGGAGGAACGCCCGGGCCCTGATCTGAAACACGAATGACGATGTGTGCGCCCTCTCGTGCGGCACTGATGTTGATCGGTCCGGCATCAGAGGCGTAGCGCACGGCGTTGCGCAGCACGTTGCCGATGGCTCGGTCCAGTGCGTGGCGCAGGGAATGCAGGACGAGGCTTTCGGGAATCACGAGACGGACATCGGCATCAGGCGCCTCCCGGGCGATGACGGTTTGAATCAGATCCTGGAGGTCGATCTCCTCGGTGCTTTCGCGTTCTGGCAGAGTCTCGGCTTTGGAGAAGGCGAGCACCTCCTCCACCAGCCGGGCCATGTGCTGGAGCTCTGCGTCGAGCTTCTGCAAATAAGCAGCCTGCTCAGGTGTGCCACGCTGCTCCACCACACCCAAAGCCATTTGCATGCGTGCGATGGGGGAGCACAGCTCATGCGCCACGTCTGCCGTGATGCGCCGCTGCTGAGCCACGTATTCTCCGAGCTGTGCGGCCATTTTGTTGACCGAGGTGGAGAGCTCGCCCAGCTCGTCGCTGCGAGCAGAAGACACACGCTCTTTGAAGTCTCCTTCGGCGATGCGGCCTGCAGCGCGGTTGAGCCTGCCGATGAAGCCGGTGATGCCACGGACAAAGGGCATCCACACCAGCGCTGAAAGCAGCAGGGCCACAGCCGCCAGTCCCAGCCATGGGCGCAGATCAAAGAACAAACCGCCGCCGTGGATCGTGCGTGACATCATGAGCAGCGTCAGAGGATGATTGTCGCTGGGCAGGGTGAGGTCGAGATGGATGCCCGCCCAGTAGCGTGCAGGCTCACCGGCACGAAGGATGAAGCGGGGTTTCGGCGGCGCATCGGCAGGGCGTTTTCTAGGCGTGCTGCTAGGAGGCCTTCTGGGCGGGGGCGGGCGGTCACTGGGGCCGCGCTTGTCGATGAGCTTGGGCAGCACTTCCGCAGGAATTTGCAGCGGCGCACCCATCATCTGCGTCCCGCTGCTGTTGAAGAGAGCAAAGGTCACCCCGTATTGCCCGCCATGCTTGTGCAGCAGCTCCGGCCATGCCTGCTCAGGTAGCTGTGAAAGCTCGTCAGTAATGGTGTCACCAATGGCGGAGACACGTTCGCCCGCTTCGCCGGAAAGCATCCAATCCAGGCCCATCCGAAACTGCATGCTGAGAAAACCAAAGAACAGCGCGGCTAGCACAGCGAGGTTTACACCGAACCAGAGCAGGATTTTCAAATACAGCGGCAGATGAACGCGTGGCATACTGCTTCAGCGGTTCGGGGTCACAAGCTGGTAGCCGAAGCCACGCACGGTCTTGATGAACTGGGGGTTCTTCGGGTCGTCCCCCAGCTTGCGGCGCAGGGTGGAGATGTGCATGTCGATGGCGCGGTCAAACACATCCCACTCACGATCTGCCACGTCTTCGATGAGCTGCTCGCGTGTCCGTACCCGCCCATGGGCATTGGCGAGGGAGAGAAGAAGGCCAAACTCCGCAGGTGTGAGATCCAAGGGGGAGTCGCCGAGCACAACGGCGTGCGAGTCCGCATTGATGCGCAGCGGGCCAACGACGATCTCCTTCATGGGGGCCTGGGGGGAGCTTTCCGCCACCCAGCCAGAGCGGCGCAGCACAGCGCGCAACCGGGCCAGCAGCTCACGGGATGAAAAAGTTTTGGGCAGGTAGTCATCCGCGCCCAGTTCCAGGCCGACGATGCGGTCCACCTCCTCGCCACGGCCGGTCAGCATCATCACGGGCACCTTGGTCTTGGCGCGGATGCGTCGCAGCACCTCAAAGCCGTCGCAGCCTGGCATCATCACGTCGAGGATGATCGCATTCCAAGGCTCGCTGGTGGCGCGTTCGGCTCCGCTGTTTCCCTCGTGCTCGCATTCGACTTCAAAGCCCATGGGCTTGAGATAATCCGCCACGAGCTGAGACAGCTCTGTGTCGTCGTCGATTACGAGAATGCGGGTTGCCTGGGGCATGGGGAAAATATGGGCTGCCGGGCTCGGTTTCGCGAGTTTCTTTACGGTTTGCTGACAATTCGCTGCGCGTTTGCTGATGATCGGCTGACACCTCTGTCTCATTCTAGGCTCCATGAAAACACCCTCGCCTCTCTGTTTTTTCATCGGGCTGCTCACCAGCACGGCTGCTTTTGGCCACACCTGGAAAGCTGGAAACACCGCTGACAAAGAAGTGCTGAGGCAGCACATTTTGGAAGAGTGGATGCAGCATCAAAAAAGCACGTCAGTTTCAGAACCAGAGCAAGGCGTGAGCGCGAATGTGCGCGTAGCTGCGAATAGCCCCGCGATCCAGCTTGCCGCAGCCGCTGCGGCCAATGCGGCTAGCGCACCGATGGCTGCCAAGGCGTTCATGACCTTTCCCAAGCTGGAACTGAAATGGGACAAAGATTTTCTCTATGTGGGGTCCAACGGCTGGCCGGACCACAACATGATGGTGGGAATCACGGCCTGGCAGCAGCAGGTGCCGCTGCCGCAGGCGTATTTTGGCGACAATGCCTGGCGCATTCCTTTGAAGCCGGTTCCTGCGAAGGCACCCGCTGTAGTGGAAGGGCATTTTTTGCGTGGTGCGATTGCGCTTGCTGTGAATGGAATCCCGATTTTCAACCCGCAGAACAACCGAGGCGAGGTCTCGTATGAAATCGGCGAGCTGGATCAGTGGGGCGGTCATTGCGGACGTGCTGACGACTATCATTATCATATTGCGCCGCTGCATCTGCAGACGGTGGTGGGCAAGAGCATGCCGATCGCGTATGCGCTGGACGGGTATCCGATCTATGGTCTTACCGAACCGGATGGATCGCCGGTGGGCAAGCTGGACGAGTGCCATGGCCATGAGGACGCAAAAGTGGGCTACCATTACCACGCCTCCACCAAGAGGCCGTATCTGCAGAGCGCGTTTCACGGAGAGGTCGTGGAAGCCGAGGGGCAGGTGGATCCGCAGCCGCGTGCGCAGCCGGTGCGTCCGGACACGGCACCGCTGCGTGGGGCGGAGATCACCGGATTTGAGAGCACAGGGTCCAACAGCTACCGCCTGAGCTATCAGGTGGGCAGTGAGAAGCGCTGGATTTCCTACAGCGTCAACAGCGACGGCATCTATCCCTTTGAATTCAACAACGGGCGCGAGGGCACCGTGAAGGAAGTGTATACCAGCCGTGGTGGCGGAGGAGGCAGAGGTCCTGGCGGTGGCGGCGGAAAAGGCAAAGGCATGGGAAAGGGCAAGGGCGGTCCTGGTAAGGGAATGAGACCAGATGAAAGTCCACCTGCGCCTCCGAAAGAAGCACCACGGCCAACGCAGCCACAAGCCTCAAGCAACCTGATGGATGTGAATGGCGACGGCATTGTCACAGCACAGGAGTTTGCAGACAATGTGAAGCGTGAATTTGCCGCCAATCGCAGCGGCGGCACGCTGGCGGCAGCCATGGCCAAGGCCCGGAGCGAATTCACCGCACTGGACCGAAACGGCGATGGCAGGCTGGATGTGGGCGAGCTACCAGCGGCATCCGCAACGCCTTCTGCACAACCAATGGAGAGGCGTGGCGGCGTACCGTCTGCGAGCCAGGCAAGCGGCTTTGTTTTGACCAGCCCGGAGGTGGAGGAGGGTGGTAATCTGCCGGCAGATTACACCGGAGATGGCAGCGGAGCCACGCTGCCGCTGGAATGGCGCGGAGCACCTGCTGGAACGAAGAGCTATGCGCTGATCATGGACCACCTGGCGCCGGGCAATGAAATGAAAAGCTACTGGGTCATGTGGGACATCCCAGATGGAACGACCAGCCTGCCCAAGAATGCGAAAGGCGTGGGCAAGCTGGGGGTAGGCTTCAAAGGCGAGGAGGGCTATGAGCCGCCGCATTCGCAAGGGCCAGGAGAAAAGACCTATGTACTGCATGTCTATGCGCTCTCTGCAGAGCCGAAGCCCAAGGCCACGGGACGTGGCGGAGTGACACGCGAAGACTTGCTGGCGGCGATGGATGGCAAGATTCTGGCCCAGGCCGACTTGAGTGTCGTTTACTCGAGGGGTGGTGCGCCCGCAGGTGGCGGGGCCGGACCCAGTGGCATGCCTGCTGGCACAACGACCACGGCTCCAGGTGGAGCTACCCAGCCCATGCCTGCGCAGGGCGGCGGTGGAGGGCAGCAGGGGGGCCAGCGCAAGCCTTGGATGCAGATGCACGGCGCTGAGCTGGATGGCAATCAGGACGGCATTGTCACCATCTCCGAGACTCTTGCGGATATGAAGACCGCCGCCTCAAAGTATGATGCGGACATGGATGGCGTCATCACGCCCGCAGAAATCGATGCAGCGGGAGACATCCGCGAAGGGGCTGCATTTGCCGGCTTTATCTTCCGGCACGCCTACGAACTGGATGTGAACCAGGACAGCCGTCTCAGCAGCGCTGAACTCGCTGATGCAGCCAAATACATTTTTGGCACGGCCGATCTGGACCACGATGGCAAGCTCACGACCGAGGAAGTACAAAATGCCCCCAATGCGCCACTGCGTGCGGCCGCGCCTACCGGTGGGGATCAGCCACCCACGCCACCTCCTGCCACTGCTTCTGGAGCGGGGGATCCAGCTGCGAAGCCGATGCAGGCTGGCGCAGGCCAGGGGACGCCGCGTTCAGGCAGTGCTCCTGGTGAAACTGGAAAAGGAGGTGGTAAAAAGAAGAAAGGCGGCGGCCCACCTGGGCTCATCAAGCCGAGCATTGCCGACACGATGAAACTCAACGTTTATGCGGACAACTGGTTCATGCTCTACGTGAACGGACGTCTCGTGGCGGTGGATCCCATTCAGTTCACGCCGCACAACGTCGTCAGCGTGGATTTCCTGCCGGAGTATCCGATGACGATAGCGGTGCTCGCCAAGGACAATGCCGATCCTAAAACCGGGCTCGAATACGGCAGCAGCATTGGCGATGGCGGCTTCATTTTGAAGTTTGCCGACGGCACGGTGACGAATGCCACCTGGAAGGCCAAAAGCTTCTTTCACGGACCGGTCAACGGCGACACGGCCAATCCGCAGGTCAAGCAAGAGCCTCTGCCTGCCAACTGGTGGGCAGTGGACTTTAATGACAGTTCGTGGAAGCAAGCGAAGGAATACACCGTCGAAGAAGTGGATCCCAAGCAGCCCTACTTTGAGAACGATTTCGAAGGAGCGAAGTTCATCTGGACCAACGACCTCGCGCTGGACAACACGATCATCTTCCGAGCCAAGGTGGAAAAGCCCGGCTGGCAGCCGCGGTGGAACACCAAGCCTGATCTGGATGTCACTGGAGCACCCCTGAAATGAAAACACTTCTTACTCTGAGCATTGCGCTCCTGGCTGGCAGCGCCTGGGCCAAAGCGCCCAACATCCTTTTTATTCTTGCGGATGACCAGTCGTGGAGCGGGACCTCGGTGCGGATGATGCCCAATGAACCGGGCAGTGCGGGGCGGGAGTTTCACACTCCGAATTTGGAAAAACTCGCCGCGCAGGGCATGGTGTTCTCGCAGGCTTATGCAGCGCACTGCAAATGCGAGTGCTCGCGTGCCTCCATCCAGATGGGACGCACCACCAGCTCCCTCAATGCAACGGACAAAAACTCGCGGAACTGGAACGCGCCCGTGACGGATTCGCTGGTCAACACGCTGAAGAAGGCGGACGGCAGCTATCGCGCGGCCCACTTCGGCAAGTGGCAGTGGTTTCATACGCCGGAGTCCATGGGGTATGATGCCAGTGATGGGATCACCATGAACGAGGACGGAGACTCGACAGATCCGGAAGATCCGAAGCAGTCGTTTGGAATCACACGTCGCGCACGCACGTTCATGGAAAAGCAGGTGAAAGAGGGACATCCATTTTTCCTGCAGCTCTCCTACTATGCCGTGCATCAGACACCGCAGGCGCTGGCATCCACGATCAAAAAGTATGAAGGCATGCCAAATGCCGGAAAAGGAGGGAAGGGCGACCGTGCTGTGATGGCCGCCATGACGGAGGACCTTGACACCTGCGTGGGCGAGGTTTTGAAGACGCTCGATGAGCTCCGCATCGCGGAAAACACCCTCGTCATCTACACTTCGGACAATGGCGGGCGCACCAGCCTGCTGAATGGTGGAAAAGGAGATCTGGGAGAAGGTGGAATCCGCGAGCCAATGATCATTCGCTGCCCAGGAGTCAAAGGCGGCGTGTACTGTGCCACGCCCGTCATCAGCTACGATCTGATGGCCACTGTGCTGGATTTTGCCGCGCCTGGGTTTCCCCTGCCCAAGGGCGTCGAGGGCGGAAGCTGGAAGCCGCTGCTGCTGAGCGGTGGAAAAGAACCTGTGAGGCGGCCGATCGACCGCTTTGTCTGGCACCAGGTGGTGGAGGTGGAGCACCCGATGTCTGCGATCCGAAAAGGCGACTACAAGCTGCTCTATTTCTGGGACAGCAAGGAGGGGCTGCTTTTCGATCTGGTGCATGATCTGGGAGAGACGCGAGATCTGGCAAAGCAAAATCCCCAGATGGCGGAGAAACTGCAGGCCGAGCTCAAAGCCCATCTGCGTGCGGGGCTCGGAGAGCAGGCTTTTGCGGCTCTGGAGCGCGGCGAATTTCCCCAGGGACGAGGGCCCAAACCTGGCAAGGGCATGGGCCCCGGAGGCAAAAAGAAAGATGGCATGAAAAAGGGAAAGTGATCTGGTAATCAGATCCTTCCATATCCATGCGCCCTGTTATCGCTCTGCTGCTGATTCTGTCCCCCTTGTTTCTCTGCGCCGCGCCTGTGCAGGTGACGGTGGATGTGAAGAATGGCATGTCTCGCGGCGGGAAGCCCTATTTCGTCAAAGGCGCGGGCGGGGAGTCGCATCTGGACATCCTGGCTGCACGAGGCGGAAACTCCCTGCGCACATGGAGTACTGACCGGCTGGAGCAGACGCTGCAGGAGGCGGAGAAGCTGGGGCTGACCGTGAGCGCCGGGATTTGGTTGGAGCCGGAATGCTCCTGGTTCTCGTATTCCAAGCCGGAACATTGCGCCAGACAGCAGGAGCGAGTGAGGCAGCTGGTGATGCAATTCCGCGATCATCCCGCGCTGCTGGCGTGGGGGCTGGGAAATGAGGTGGAGGGTGACGGGTCACAGGCAGCTTTTTGGCAGCAACTGGAGAAGCTGGCTCTGATGGTGAAGGAGAATGACCCTGCGCATCCGACCTTCACCGCCGTGGCTGGCATGACAGAACAAAAGGCGAAGGGAATGAACGAACATGCTCCGCATCTCGACTACGTCGGCGTCAATACTTATGGCGGTTTGTTCGGCCTGCGTGCGCAGCTGGCGAAGATTGGCTGGACACGTCCCTGGCTGGTCACGGAATGGGGGCCGCAGGGTTTTTGGGAGAGGCCGAAGAGCAAGTCTGGAGCACCCATGGAACAAACGAGCACTGAGAAGGCTGAAATGATGCGGCGTGGTTATGACGAAGTAATCGCCCAAGGCGGAGCGTGTCTGGGGAGCTATGCGTTTGTATGGGGCTGGAAGTATGAGGCCACGGCGACATGGTTCGGCCTGCTGACGCATGACGGGGAGACAACCGCGGCCGTGGATGTCCTGGAAGAAAAATGGAGCGGACATGCACCACCAAATCGTGCTCCCATCATCCAGCCGCTGAAGGATACTCCTTTGGAGGCAGTGGCCACAGGCACGTCACTCAAAGTTCGCGCCGAGGCCGCAGATCCTGAAGGGGATGCTCTCGTTTGGCGCTGGGCCATGCTGCCTGAAAAGATTGGCCACAATGCGGGGCGGCGCCTGCGGATGCCTGCTGCGGTCGAGGGGGCGATCACCTCGACCGAGGGGGATCTGGCCCAGGTGAAGGCGCCGAAACAACCCGGCAAATACCGGCTGCATGTCTGGGTCAGTGATGGAAACGGCCATGCTGCGACGGCGAATGCTCCCTTTGAGGTCAAGTAGGGCAGCAAGCACCGGGCGGCCGAACCATGTGCGTTTCGGTATTTGCAGTGTGGGTGTTGGAAGATTGTAAATCCGGCGTTTACTGGTGATGAAGAAGGCGGCCCGCTCGGATTGATCGTCCGGCTGTTTTCGTCTTCAGTGCCCTTTACTCACGCTCCATGTCCGAAGTCTTCAATTCCAACTACCCCTCCATCGAACATCTTCGAGAGAAGGCCCGCCGCCGGGTGCCGCGATTTGCCTTTGAATACCTTGAGGGTGGCTGCTTTTCCAACATCAATCTCCAGCGCAACACGGATGAAATACGGCAGGTACAGCTGAGGCCGTGGTACCTGCGGGATTATCCGGGTTCAGACCTCAAGACGGAGCTTTTTGGCATCAAGTATGATGCGCCGTTTGGAGTCTCGCCCATCGGCCTGCAGGGGTTGATCTGGCCCAAGGCCACCGAGATCATCGCCAAGGCGGCGCATCAGCACAACCTGCCCTTCACCCTGAGTACCGTGGCCACGGCCAGCATAGAAACGGTGGCTGAGCTTACGCAAGGAAAGGCGTGGTTTCAGTTATACCATCCCGCAGAGGATTCACTGCGGGACAAGCTGCTGCAACGTGTGAAGGATGCGGGTTTCCCGGTGCTCGTCATCCTGGCAGATACGCCCACCTTTGCTTACCGGCCCAAGGAGATCCGCAACGGGCTCTCCATCCCGCCGCGCATGACGCTGCGCAATGTGATCCAGATGATGCTGCACCCCACGTGGTCCTTCAGCCAGCTCGCGGCCGGTGCGCCGGAGTTCAAGACCATGAAGCCCTATCTGCCAAAAGGGCTGAACATGAAACATCTCGGGCTCTTCATGAACAAGACTTTCTCTGGCCGCCTGAATCCCGCCAAGATCAGCGCCATTCGCGAGCGCTGGAAAGGCAAGCTGGTGGTGAAGGGCGTGGTGACTGAAGAAGACGCTGAGACGGCGCTGGGCCTGGGCGTGGACGGCTTCATCGTTTCAAATCACGGCGGCCGCCAGCTCGATGCCGGCCAGTCCACGATCAAGCCGCTCACCGAGCTGGCGAAGAAATTTGGACATCGCACCACCGTGATGCTGGACAGTGGTCTGCGTTCCGGCCCTGATGTGGCGTGTGCGCTGGCCAGCGGCGCCAAGTTTACCTTCATGGGGCGCTCCTTCATGTACGGGGTGGGAGCCCTGGGCAAAGACGGGGCAGACCACACCATGACGATGCTCAAGCGCCAGATCAAGCAGGTGATGGAGCAGGTGGGCTGTGAACGAGTGGCCGATCTGCCAAAGCATCTTGTGGCCTGAGTAAGGCTGCCGCAAACATCCTGCATCTTGGATTGATTCCGCGCAGGATGTGGCGCAGACCTTGCGGCACATGATTTCAAATCCGAAGGCACTTCCCTATCTGCACGGCTGCCCTCTGGGCCGGGCACGGTTCAAGGTGCAGCCAGAGGATTTTATGGTGGAGGAGATCCTGGGCTTTGAGCCCTCGGGCGTGGGCGAGCACTGCCTGGTATGGGCAGAGAAGCGGAATCTGGACAGCAATGCCGCTGCCGCTCAGCTTGCGGACGCCGTGGGCATCCGGCGCAGGCTGGTGAGCCACTGCGGACTGAAGGATCGCCATGCGGTCACACGGCAATGGTTCAGCCTGCACATGCCAGGGCAGCCATCGCCAGAGCCTGAGGCGTTGGAATCCGAGGGGCTGAAGGTGCTGCGAATCACGCGCAACACTCGCAAGCTGCGCCGTGGCATTCACCAGGGCAACCGATTCACCATCCGCCTGCGTGAGCCGGAATTTGACGCGGATTCAGCCAGACGGCGGTGGAGTGCGATCGCTGCAAAGGGAGTGCCGAATTTTTTTGGTGCCCAACGCTTCGGCAATGACGGGCAGAATCTCTCGAAGGCGCTGGCGATGTTTCGTGGTGAGTTCAATCCGGGAGATCGACTGCTGCGCGGACTCCTCATCTCATCCGCACGAAGCTATCTTTTCAACACCGTGGTGGCGGAGCGCATGGCGGCAGGCACCTGGGACAGACCGCTTGCTGGCGAGGTCTTTGGATTCTCAGACAATGGCACCATTCTGCTGCCTAAAAACCAGCGTGGCGATGAGGTGGCAAGGTTTGAAAAAGGGATCGTGGAACTCACTGCGCCCTTGTGGGGAGAGGGAGATCTTCAGAGCGTGGGAGAGGTGCGTGATTTTGAGCTAAGCGTGGCAGACCGGTTTCCCGAAATCACCGCTGGTCTGAAAGCCTGCGATCTGCGGCAGGAGCGTCGGGTCATGCGCCTGCGGCCGCTGCAGCCTGTCATGGAGGTGGGGGCAGATGGCGGTCTTTCCATGCGGTTTGATCTTCCCAAAGGAACGTATGCCACCGCCATTCTGCGCGAGCTGGCGGCTCTGGATGAAGCCGGGCATGCGGAGGTGGATTCATAGCGCTTGCTGACACGGCGCTGACAATTCTCCGGCTGCGGCTTGATGGCTCTTTGACATTTCCGTTATCATTTCTGTGCATGAAGACCTCCACGTCACTGCCTTTGCTTGCCGCATTCACCGTCATGGCTGCGGCACTGGCCGTGGCTCAAAATGAAGGAAAGCAGCCCAAGGGGGAGCGCGGCAACAAAGGCAAGGGGGCAGGCCCTGGAGGCCAGGTGGAGCCTGCGGTTGTTCCGCCGTATCTTTTCAATGTCTGGCTCTGCCGTCCTGGGGCGGAATCCGTGACCCTGAGCGTGCTGGCCTGGAAGGACATGGAGGCTTTTGTCTCCTATGGTGCCAGTCCGGCGGCGCTGACGCAGCGCTCCGCCGTCGTGAAACTCGCAGCGGGAGAGCCGCAGACGATTGTGCTCGGGCCGTTGAAGCCAGACACCGCCTATGTCTATCAGCTGACTTATCGCATCGGCGGCGGCGAGGCGGTGCGTGATGAAGTGCGCAGCTTTCATACACAGCGTGCTCCGGCATCTGCCTTCACCTTCACGATGCAGGCGGACTCACATCTCGACATGAGCACAGACGTGCGCGTGTATCAGCAGACACTGGCCAACATGCTGGCCGACAAGCCGGATTTCATGATCGATCTCGGGGACACCACGATGGTGGACAAGTTTGGCAGCTTTTACACACGGGCGGAGTCGCAGTACAAGGCGCAGCGTTTTTATCTGGGGCGCATTGCGCACAGTGTGCCGGTCCTCCTAACACTGGGAAATCATGACGGTGAGCAGGGCTTTCGCCTCACCGGGCAGCCGGATTCGATGCCGCTGTGGTCCATCGCCATGCGGAAGAAGTATTTTCCCAACCCCGAGCCCGGCGGCATCTACACGGGGAATCCAAAGCCTGAGGAAGGCGCGGGCATGCTGCAGGATTACTACGCCTTTGAGTGGGGCAGCGCGTTGTTCGTCGTGCTGGATCCTTTTTGGTTTACGCGGGAACGCAAAAGTGAGGACAACTGGGACATGACACTGGGGGAGGAGCAATACCGCTGGCTGACGAAAACGCTGGAAGCGAGCAAGGCTCCGCTCAAGTTTGTCTTTCTGCATCACCTTGTCGGTGGACTGGGCAAGGATGTGCGCGGAGCCGTGACGCCTGCGCCTTACATGGAATGGGGCGGCAAAAACGCAGATGGCAGCGAGGGCTTCAAGCAGCACCGCCCAGGCTGGGCGATGCCCATCCATAAGCTCCTGGTCAAAAATGGTGTGAGCATTGTTTTTCATGGGCATGATCACCTTTTTGCCAAGGAGGAGCTGGACGGTGTCATCTACCAAGAGGTGCCTCAGCCCGGACACCCAAGCGGTGGCACGCGCAGCGCTGAGGAGTATGGCTACACGGGCACCATTCTTGGCAGCTCGGGGCATGTGCGAGTGATGGTGGGTCCGGGTGAAGCGCAGGTGGACTATGTGAGATCCATCGTGCCCGGAGTGACACGCGACGAAGTGCCCAATGGCTCCGTCGCGCACAGCTACAAGATCAAAAGAAAGTAGCACGAGATGCGCGCTCAGGCATTGATCGTCACACCAGTTCGAGAATGCCAAACGATGCTGGGACGTGGAAATCTGGTCGCTCTGTCTGTGGATTGACCCAGGGCATCCAGCCGGACTGCACGGAGCCATCGGGCCTGTGGCTAAATTCTGCACGGTAGAGTCCGGCATAAAATTCGCGGCTGTCGGCTTTGAGCACCTGGAGCGTTCGCAGCGTGTCCAAAGGGATGCTGCCCGTAACGGTGTAGCGGTTTCCCATCATCTCGGCTGAGAGGCTCAAGCCCGCGCATCGCCAGTCCCAGTTCATTTCACGGTAAAAATGGGCTTCGTAGTCGAGCACATCTCCACGAGGGGACATCTCAAGACAGAAGTAGGGCTTCAAGCTGAGATCGGGCGACAGGAAAATTTCCACGCGATCAGACCCAAGCACGCGCTCTTTTGCATCGGCTCCATCTGGAAGCACGATGTCGTCATCGTGGCAGTCAAAGCGGAAGTGAAGGTGTCTTTCATCCCACAAGGCGCGGAATTCGGTGAACGGGGCCGCGTTCTCTTCCCAAGGAAAGGAAAAGTCGGTCAATGATTCGGCCATGGACCAATCGAGGGCGGAGGAGGAGGTGTGGCGGACACGGTAGCGTTTCATGAGGCAGCTTTGGCAAGCACTCGCTGCATTTCAATGACGGCTGGAAAACTGTCTGCCAACGGAGGCGTTGATAGTGGATGAAATGGATTTTAGCCTGCCTGCCTGCATTGACTCTGATGGCGGAAGACGTCATCGTGGTGCCCGGTAAGTTGCATCTCGGAAAGCCGGGGCAGTTTGAATGGGAGGAGTTCAAGGACAGGGCTGTGGACGCCGAGCGGCTGGAGAAGCATTTTGAGGCCAGGGCAAATACCTCAGAGCAGACGCTGCGCATCTGGCAGCGGGATGTGAAGCTTGGCTGGCCTGTCTTTTTGAATGGCAAAAAGCTGGGGGCCTTGGTGACGGCCGAAACAGCGATGGAGAGCCTTCTCGCGATCCCGCCAGGGACTTTGCAAGATGGGAACAATCTGCTGGTGATCGAGGCGCCTACGGCTCTGGATGACATCGAGGCGGGGCCCGTGATCATCGCGCCGAAGACGAGTGCTGAGCTGCTCAGCGGTGCTCAGGTGGAGGTTACAGTAACCGATGGACAAAGAGGAGACGAACTGCCCTGCAGGCTGACGGTGACGCGTGCGGATGGAACCTTGCAGCCACTGAGAGCCAAGCCAGCCGGAGATGTGGCCGTGCGTGTGGGGGTAGTTTATACGAGAAATGGAAAAGCCAGACTCTCTCTGCCGCCGGGGGATTACATTCTCCATGCAGGGCGCGGCTTTGAATGGGGCGTCAGTCGTGAGGCGCTAACTCTTCAGGAAGGAGAGAGTAGAAAGGTGGCGGTCAAGCTGCGGCGCGAGGTGGATACCAAGGGCTGGATCGCGGCAGACAGCCACATTCATACGCTGACTTATAGCGGGCATGGCGATGCCAAAATCGAAGAGCGCATGCTTACCATCGCGGGGGAGGGGATTGAGCTGGCGATCTCCACGGATCACAATCATCACACAGACTATGCACCGCAGGCCGCCAGCATGGGCGTGGCAAAGAGCTTCACGCCGGTGATCGGCAATGAGGTCACCACCAAGCACGGGCATTTCAATGCCTTTCCCATCGAGCCGGGCGCACGTGTCGTGAATCACCAGCAGGAGGACTGGGCCAAGCTGCTGCCGGATATCCGGGCCACTCCTGGCGTGAAGGTGATCACGCTGAATCATCCGCGTGACCTGCACAGCGGCTTTATCCCGTTTGGCGGCATCCAGTTCAATCCGAAGACGGGCAGGCACCGTCAGGCAGAAGCGCTGGTCGGCATTGATGCGATGGAGGTGATCACCTCGGCCGCCATGCAGTCTGACATTCACCTGCTTTATCGCGACTGGTTTGCGCTCCTCAACTGCGGTCATCGCATTGCGGCAGTGGGTTCAAGCGACAGCCATGACGTGAACCGCTTCATTCTCGGGCAGGGGCGCACCTATGTGGCCGCGAAGGATGCGGATCCGGCCAACCCCGATCTGGATGAAGTCTGGCGCAGCTACAAGGAAGGGCGGCTGCTGGTGAGCCTGGGACTGCTGGCTCAGCTCAGGGTGGATGACAAGTTCACCGTGGGAGATCTGGCGACAGGGCTGAAGGAGAAAGTCAAAGCAGAAGTCATCGTATCAGGGCCTGCATGGACGCAGGCGGACCACATCGAACTCTTTGCCAACGGCACTCTGATTCGTGAGCAGAAGATTGAAGACAACCACCGTGCGGGTGAAAAAGCGCGCATCGTGTGGGAACTGCCAAAGCCCGCCCATGATGTGCATCTGGTGGTGATCGCGACGGGGCCGGGTGTCACCGAGCCGTTCTGGGAGATCCCCCGGCCGTACCAGCCGAGCAGCAAGAGCTTCATTCCTCGTGTGGTAGGTTCGACGAACCCGATCTGGCTGGATGCCGACGGCGATGGGCGCTTTGAGCCTGCGGTCGAGATTGCCCGGCGGTTGATCCAGGAAAATGGCGGAGATCGTGAGAAAATTCGTGAGGCATTGAAACTTTGTGACGAGGCCGTGGCGGTCCAGGCGGAGTCTCTGATGGAAAAAAGTGACCCATGATTTTTGTCCAAAGCTGCGGTAAATCTGACTTCACAATCCACCATGAGCACACCCACCCCCTCCTCCGACCTCAAGCGCCGTTCCTTTCTGCGCGCCGCCTTCTCTGGTGCCCTTGTCACGCCCGGTGTCATGAACGCGGCTGAGGTGGAAAAAGCCATCGCTACATCAGAGGGTCATTTTCATGAGCAGGCGCGGGATCTGCCGCTGGTGGAGGATGCAGACGTGATCGTCTGCGGAGCCGGACCGGCCGGTATTGCGGCAGCCATCACGGCGGCGCGAGCCGGGGCACGGGTTCGCGTCTTTGAATGGCGCGGCTGTCTCGGCGGCGTGTGGACTGCGGGACTGCTGGGGTATCTGCTCGACTTCGACAAGCCGGGCTTTAACCAGGAGCTGCTGAAGCGGCTGGATGAGCGTGGCATGCGCCGTGGGACCAGCCACAAGAGCATCTGCTACGAGCCGGAAGGCATGAAGCTGCTGCTGGAGGAGATGTTTGTCGAGGCGGGCATCAAGTTCCAGCTTCACACCCATGTGTGTGCCGCCTACCGAGACGGAAAGCGACTCACGACGGTGGTGACGGAGTCCAAATCGGGCCGACAGGCCTGGAAGGCGCCGGTCTTCATCGACACCACTGGAGATGGCGACCTCGGCGCTCTCGCGGGTTGCTCCTTTGAGTATGGCGAGGCAGACGCCTGCCCCTGCCAGCCCATGTCCCTCAATGCGCTGCTGGTGTGCAAGGATGTCGCGGCTTTGGAGGCGTTCATCCACAAGTCTGACCCCAGCAAGGCCGACGGTGTGGCCAAAGACGCGTTTCTGGCGGAGATCAAGCGTGCGGGACTCTTCCCCTCCTATGCCAAGCCCACGCTCTGGCAGGTGCGGGACAATCTGCTGCTGGTGATGATGAACCACCAGTATGCTGTGCCCTGTTTTGATGCGGCAAAAATCACCGAAGCCACGGTGCAGGCCCGGGCGGAGATGAACAAGATCGTGAACGCCCTGCGCAAGCTGGGCGGCCCCTGGGAGGCCCTGCAGATTGCCGCCACGGCAGAGCAGATCGGCGTGCGCGATGGCAGACGCATTGCCGGACGCTACACCGTGACGAAGGATGATGTGGCCGCCGGTGCGCGCTATGACGATGCCGTGGTGCGCCCGACCTTCAGCGTGGACATCCACGCCCTCAGTGCCGACATGAACAAGAAGACCGCTTATCACAACGCGGGCATCAAAGTGAAGCCGTATGACATTCCGCTGAGGGCACTGATCGCAAAGGATGTGGACGGCCTGATGATGGCCGGTCGCAACATCAGCGGCGATTTCATCGCGCATGCCAGCTATCGCGTGACGGGGAACTCGGTGGCCATGGGCGAAGCAGCCGGTGTCACCGCCGCGCTGGCAGCTACCACCAAACGCCTTCCCCATGACGTGCCGTGGAGTGAGGCCGAAGCCAAGCTCAAGGCGCTGGGGCAGCGCGCCTAGCTACTTGCCGGTGCGTTTGCGTTTCGCTTCCTGCTTGAGAAAGAGGGGCTCCAGATTTTCGTGAACCCAGGCAAAGGCCGCTTCCAGCCCCTCACGCTGGTAGATTACACCGATGTCCGCCTCCACAGCGGTGGGGTTGCCCGTGCAGGAGAGAAACTGATTGCAGGTGAAGCGCATCTTCATCTCGGCATCCACCTTGCCCTGCTGCTTCAGGATAAAGCTGCGGACGTAAAGCTCCAGCACGGCATCGCCGATCCAGGCGTTTTCGCGCAGGCGCTGAGTGAGGTCGAGTTCTGGGAGTGATGCCATGAGCGAATCATCCAGAGCGAGCTTTGGCTCAAGTTCAACCGTGGATCACTTCGTGCCGCCAGCGAGAGCCGTGCTGTTGATCCCTTGGAAATAGGCGCTCACCCAGGAGTGCTGCTGGCGGGTAGTGGTAATTTTGAATGAGTTGTTGTCTTTGTCGAAAACCACAGCCGATTTGGCCTCGCCTGCCGAAAGGAGCGAATCGATGTCTTTCAGGACGACATCAATGTTCATGCCCGGCTTGTTGAGGGCATAGCTTTTGATCACCACTGCTTTGTCGTCGTGGTCACGAAAGATCCAACGGCCCTGCTCCAGACCCATGACGAGCCCGTTGGTACGGCAAAGTGCCTCCAAGACTTCAAAGGGACTGGCACGAACACTGAATGTGACCAATTTCTTGCTGGCTGTGCTGTCCTCGGACAGTGAGACGAAGTTAATTCCGGCATCCGTCGCCAGATAGCGTAGCACGTCGCCCAGGTTTGCTTTGTTGAAGTCATACTGTCGCTGACGGGCTATGCGAAGTTCCGCCGCCTGAGACTCGGCAGTGTTCATCGCTGGCTTTGCAGCTGTGCCAGAAGCCTGGCCTTTTTTTTCCGGGCTTTCGGCAGAAACTGGAGTGAGCAAATAAGATTGGCCATCGCTGCTGAGCTTGTGATGGGCCAGTGAGGCACAATAGTACAGAGCTTCGGAAACCGGGACGTTTTTGAGCGACAGGGTGATGTTTGCTTCTTGTGCAGCGCCAGGCTTGATCAGGATGTTGACTCCCTTTTTTTTAGGATCGAGTTCGCGGGACTTGATGCGAATAAACTCGCAACATTCTGTCAGGGTGGCCTCGCGAAAGGTAATATCTGGAATGACGATTTTTCCGGCCGCAGGAGCGTGGGGCACCTCTGTTGCTGTTGACCGTGCTGTGGGAAAACTCTTTGCCACGATGACGGCGTAGGGCTGGATGCTCATTTTCATGCCGGCGAGCTCGACGACATATCGCAGTGCTTCGCCCAGAGGCACATCCTTGAGGTCGAGTGTGATGTTTGCCTTGGAGGGTGAAATGTCCTGTCTGAAAATGATGTTTACGCCCCTCTGGTTGGAAGCTTGAGTGGTGACGTCCATGTCACGACTTTTAACGCGAAGATATTCGAGCGCTTCTTCCACCGTGGCCTCTTGAAAACGGACGGTGGGAATGATGATCCTATCCAGCTTGTTTTGGATGTATTCAGTTGGCGTGGCCGTTTTGGGGGCAGAGGCATCCAGCATGTAGTTCAAATTAAGCGCCTTGGACGCAGCCGCTTCTTCCTGGGTCCCGAAATAGATGCCGCCAAAAGGATGCCCGTCCTTGGAGTAAAAAGTGACATGCGGCAGCCCTGGCTGCGGATGGGGATGGACGAGGACGACGCTGCCCCTGCCTTTTTTGATGGCGGCTCTCTGTCGCGGGTCCACCGGAGTGGGGTCGGAGTTCTTCACGGTGATGAACAGAGAGACATACGCCTCCTCCTCGCTGGCTAGCTCGTAGTCAACCGCCACAGTGATTGACTCTGCTGTTGTCTGCACTGAGTGAATGCGGATGGAGTCGCCGGCTTTGAAGGAAGCCTGGCCGAGCGTGAAATCCCTCGCAGGCTCCGGCTTTTGCGCACGGGTGATGCCAAAGAAGGTCATGACAATAATACATGCGTTGATGATGGCTTTCATGAGTGGGTGTGGGTTGTGACGAACGGCGATCAACTGAATGCGCGTGCGCAGCGCAGAGCCGCGTTGAAAAATGCCGACAAAGCCAAGGCTCAAACCGCGCGGACAAAAAGCGGTCTCGACTTTGAGCAGGGCATGGCCGTATTCCACGCGGCTGGCAGCAGGGGCGTTGTGGAGCACCTGGGCATCACAGGCGGCCTCGCGGTCAGCCCGGATTTTGAAAAATGCAATCCACAGCAGGGGATTGAACCAATGCAACGTCATCAGCACACACATGAGGGCATTGAGCTGGAGGTCGCCGCGTTTGATATGCATGAGCTCGTGCTTGAGCACCAGGCGGGTTTCGACGGGTGTGAAGTCGCGGTCAAACTCCACAGGCAGGAGCAGTGTGGGCCGCAGCAGACCGGTGACGGCAGGGCTGCTTACATTGCAGGCGACGACAAGACGTGGCACATGGCGGAGACGCATTTCGAGCGCGATCTGTGCGAGCGTGGCCACGAGTTCTTCACTGGCGGGCTGACTGGCGCGTCTTAAACGGCCAAGTGTGAGCACGAATGAGATTCCGCCCAGAATAAGTGTGCCCGCCGCAACGCTGATCCAGCTGAAGAGCATCATGCTTTGCCAATGGATGGGCTCAGGCATCGCTCTGGCTGACTCAAAGATCACTGGAGCGAGCTCCTCGGCAGGAGCCATGTCTGAAGGAATGATCTGCTCAAGTGCAGGCGTCGGTGCCTTCTGGAAGACGTATTCAATGCTCCAGCGGCTTTGCGGAAAGACTGGCATCAGAAGCACCACCAGCACCGGAAGCCAAAGCGCATGCCGCATTCGTGCGGTGAGCTGCCGACGAAGCACTGCCTGCGCCAGCAGCACCACAAGCGTGAGAATCGATGCACGAAAACTGGTGGCGAGCAGCCAGTCGAAGATGTTGGCAAGCGTGTTCATGGTGGATCAGGAGTTGAGAGACTGGTCGAGCAGCTTTTTGAGCTCCTTCACCTCCTCGGCGGTGAGCTTGCTGTTCTGGGCGAAGTGCACGAGCAGGGGCTTGGCCGCGCCGCCGAAGATGCGCTGCATGAAGGACTCGCTCTCGGCATGCACGCAGGCCTCGCGCTTCACGGCTGGCAGAAAGGTGCGGGTGCCGCTGGCATTTTCGGCAGTCTTGAGCGCCCCCTTTTCCACCAGCCGCGTGAGCAGGGTGCGGACGGTGTTTTCCGCCCAGTTGGTGGAGGAACGCAGGGCCTTGGTCACTTCAGATGCAGTCTTCGGGGACGACTCCCAAAGAACCTCCATGATGGACCATTCAGATTCGGAGATGTCGGGTGCGTCTGGCATGATTAAAAGGAATAAAATGCATTTCACTACATTTGTCGTGAAATGGCAACTACAAATGTAGTGACGGCGGCATTCGTATCGCTATCAAGGCCCGAATCCTGCTGCCTCGGCGGTTGACACCCACCCCCCCCGGCAGTAATCCTGTTTCCCCTCAAAATACAAAACTAACTCAAACAACATGGTCAAAATCGGCATCAATGGTTTCGGGCGCATCGGCCGCCTCGTGTTTCGCGCAATCTGTGACCAGGGTCTCCTGGGCAAGGAAATCGACGTCGTCGCCGTGAACGACCTCGTGCCTGCTGACAATCTGGCCTACCTCGTCAAGTATGACTCCACCCAGGGCAAGGCCAAGGAGGAAGTGTACTCCAAGAAGTCCAGCCCTGATGTGGCTGAAGACGACATCCTTGTGGTGGACGGCCACGAGATCAAATGCCTCGCTGTGCGTGAAGGCCCCTCCGCCCTGCCATGGAAGGCACTGGGCGTGGACATCGTGATCGAGTCCACCGGTCTCTTCACTGAGCGCAGCAAGGCCCAGGGACATATCGACGCAGGTGCCAAGAAGGTCATCATCTCCGCCCCTGGCAAGGATGAGGACATCACCGTCGTCATGGGTGTGAACCATGAGAAGTATGACGCCTCCAAGCACCACGTGGTGTCCAACGCCAGCTGCACCACGAACTGTCTTGCGCCGATCGTGCACGTGCTGCTGAAGGAAGGATTCGGCGTGGCCGAAGGCCTCATGACCACGATTCATTCCTACACCGCCACGCAGAAGACCGTGGACGGCCCGTCCAAGAAGGACTGGAAGGGTGGCCGCAGCGCTGCCATCAACATCATTCCTTCCGGCACCGGTGCCGCCAAGGCCGTCGGTCTGGCCATCCCTGAAGTGAAGGGCAAGCTGACCGGCATGTCCTTCCGCGTGCCGACGCCGACGGTTTCCGTGGTGGACCTCACCGTGAAGACGGAGAAGGAAACCAGCTACAAGGAAATCTCCGCCGCCATGAAGAAGGCCAGCGAAACCTACCTCAAGGGCATCCTGAACTGGACCGCCGACGAAGTGGTGAGCACCGACTTCATGCACGACCAGCACAGCTCCATCTTCGACGCCGGTTCCGGCATCGAGCTGAACAACAAGTTCTTCAAGCTCGTGAGCTGGTACGACAATGAGTGGGGTTACTCCAACCGAGTTGTCGATCTCGTGAAATACATTGTGAGCAAAGGCCTGTAATCTAACCGAACACAGACACCCTTTAAAGCCTTCGACGGGCCGGCTCACATGAGCCGGCCCGTTTTGCGTTCCTGCTCATCCATTCTTTTCCCATGAACCTCTTCTGCTCTTTCCAACCATGTCCCTTCTTTCACAACTGCGCCTCCTGCCCAGACCCTTCTGGGTTCTGGTAGGCGCGACTTTCGTCAACCGGTTCGGCGTCTTCGTCGTGCCGTTTCTGGCGCTCTTCATCACGCGCAATGGCCACACCACGGCGCAGGCGGGCCTCGCTGTCGCCGCATACTCGGTGGGTGGTTTTGCCGCCGCCTGGATCGGCGGCTGGATGGCTGACCGCCTCGGGCGAAATGTCACCATGGCGGTCTCCGCTCTCGCTGGAGCGGTTTGCATGCTCGCCATGTCCCAAGCGGTGGACTGGCGCACGCTGGCGCTGCTGTCCTTCATTACCGGGGCCATCAATGAGGCCGGGAGCCCGGCCAGCGCAGCGCTCGTACAGGATCTGGTGCCGCCGGAGCACCGCGTCATCGCCTATGCCGTACAGCGCTTTGCGGTCAACCTTGCCTGGTCTCTCGGACCCGCTACAGCAGGCTTTCTGGCGGAATATTCCTTCTTCTGGCTCTTCGCCGTTGATGCCGCCACTTCGGCCTTCTTTGGCATCATTGCCTGGGTTTGCCTCCCCCGGGGCAGGCGCACAGCACGCGAGCACGCAGGCTGGGGGCATGCGTGGCAGTCCATTAAAAGCAATCACGCCTTCCTGGCCCTCTTCGCCGCGTGCATCTGTACGGCCTGGATTTTCCGGCAGACCAACACCACCTTCCCGCTGCACTTTGAGCGGAACGGCCTGCCGCTGCACGACTGCGGCCTCGTGCTGGCCCTGAACGGCGTCATGATCTGCCTGTTTGAGCTGCCTCTGGCAGTGAGCCTGCGCGCATGGCCGGTCAGGCAGGTGCTGGCACTCGGTTACGTCCTTATGGGCATCAGCTTTCTCATCTTTCTCGTCAGCGGCTCGCTCACCGCCTTTGTGTTCATGATGGTAGTGTTCACTCTTGGCGAGATGTCCGCCTTCTCGCGGCAGCAGGCCTACTCCGCCAGTCTGGCACCAGAGGACATGAGGGGGCGCTATGTGGGCTTTCTCAGCCTTGCTTGGTGCACAGGAAATACCGCCAGCTCGGCGCTGGGAATGGCGCTCTATGATCAGCACCCCGGGCTGCTCTGGGGCATCAATGCCGCTCTTGGTCTGGCTGCGGCTCTGCTCATTCTTTCCACCCGCAAAATCTCCTCTTATGAACTCTGAAAAAACATCCGCCAATGCGGCTTTGAGCGCCGTTCTGGCCTTTGGCCTCTGGGGGGTGTTGCCGGTGTACTGGAAGCAGCTCGGCCACCTGGGCAGTGATGTGGCGCTGGCCCAGCGTGTGGTGTGGACCTTGGCTACGGTGATGCCGCTGCTGATGCTGCGTGGCGAGTGGTCTGGCTTTCTTCGCTCTTTACGAAATGCACGGCTCCTCGGCGCCCACGCATGGTCTGCTTTTCTATTAGCCATCAATTGGGGCGTCTTTGTGTGGGCCGCCCAGCATGGTCGCATCATCGACTGCAGCCTTGGCTACTTCATCAATCCGCTGCTGAATGTGCTCATCGGCAGCCGGTTGCTCGGAGAGAGGCTGACGGGTCTGCAAAAGCTCAGCATCTTCTCCGCAGCATGCGGGGTGCTGACGCAGCTCGTGCTTGTGGGGCGTTTTCCATGGATCGGCCTGCTGCTGGCGGGGAGCTTCGCTCTTTACGGCCTGGCGCGTCGGCGTTCGCCTTTGGGCTCTTTGCCCGGGCTGGCCATGGAGACAGTTGTCGGTGTGCCGGTGGCGCTGGTCTATCTGATCTGGGCGCAGCAGAGCAGCCTGCCCATATGGGGCACGGCCTCCGCACATGACCTGCTGCTCATCATCGGTCTCGGCATCATCACCACTATTCCGCTGCTGGGCTTTGCGCATGGCGCGCGCCAGCTGCCGTTTGCCCTGCTGGGCGTGCTGCAGTTTTTGGCACCCACCGGTCAGTTTCTGGTGGGCGCTCTCCTCTACCATGAACCGGTAGGCACAGGAACCCTGCTCTCCTTTGGCCTTATCTGGCTCGGAGTGCTGCAGTTTTGCGGCGATCTCTGGCTGCGAAAGCCCGGCAAGGCCTGAGAAGCCTCACGGCCTCGCGGCCAGCGACAGCTCGATGATCTTCGCGCAGAGGTCCGGGAACTCGATGCCCACGGCCTTGGCAGCTTTGGGCAGCAGGCTGCTGCTCGTCATGCCGGGGATGGTGTTCACCTCCAGCACAAAGGGGGCTTGATCGCTGTCCCGCAGCATCACATCCACACGGCCATACACCTCGGTGCCGCAGGATTGGAAGGCCTTCAGCGCGGCGTCCTGCACAGCTTTGGTCACCTCGGGGCTCAGATTGGCTGGGCAGTTGTAGTTCGTTTTGCCCGTGCCACCCATCCACGGGTACTTGTTGTTGATGTCGTAAAAGCCCTCCACGGGTTCGATGTGGATGATGGGCAGCACCTGATCGCCAAGCACGCCGACGGTCAGCTCCTTGCCAGCCACGTAGTCTTCGATCAGCGTGTCATGGCCAAACTTCTTCGCGTCTTCCAGGGCAGACTCCAGTTCAGCCTGAGTGTGGCAGATGTGCACGCCCACGCTGGAGCCTTCACGTGGCGGCTTCACCACCAGTGGCAGGCCGATGGCAAGCGGCTGGCTGCCATCCAGCGGGTAGGTCTGCGAGCGTGGAGTGGGCACACCAGCGGCGATGAAGCGCTCCTTGCTCAGCAGCTTGTCAAAGGCGATTCGGCTGCTGGCCACGCCGGCGCCGGTGTAGCGGATGCCCCGCTGCTCTAGGATCGACTGGATCTGGCCGTCCTCGCCAAAGGTGCCATGGATCAGGTTCATGGCGATGAAGACATCTCCCGGCACCTCAAAGTCCGGTCCGGTCACGTCCACCTCCACGACGGTGGCTCCCTTGCTGCGCAGCGCCTCCGCCACGCTTTCGGCGGTTTTCAGGGAGACTTTGCGTTCAGAGCCTGGGCCGCCCATCAGCAGGGCGATTTTTTTGTTCGTGAGGTCGAGCATGGTGTTGCAGATATGGAATGAGGAGGCCGGATTGGCAAAAGGAATCCTGGCAATGTCCGTGCCATCCGCCATGTCTTTCTCCCTGTCACCATCATGATGATTCGTCTCCTTTTCGCCTGTCTTCTTGCGGCCTCGCTCCGGGCTGCGGATTACGATCTGCTTATCACCCATGCCCGTATCGCGGATGGGAGCGGCGGTCCTTTGATTGAGGGATCGGTGGCGGTCAAAGAGGGACGGATCGCAGCGGTGGGGCAGGTGCAGGGCATCGCCTCCGACGTCATTGATGCCGGCGGCAAAATCGTCGCGCCTGGCTTCATCGATGTGCATACCCACTCAGAGGACATCTGCCGCAATCCGGTGGCGGAGAACTTTCTGCGGATGGGTGTCACGACAATCATCACCGGAAACTGCGGCCACTCCCGCACGGATGTGGGAAAATTCTTCCAGGAAATCGAGGAGTCAAAGGTGGCGCTCAATGTCGCCACACTGATCGGCCACGGTTCCGTGCGCGAGCAGGCGATGGGCGGCAGCTTCATCCGCGCTCCCAATGACGAGCAACTCGCTGCGATGAAGGGGCTCGTCGATCAGGCCATGACAGACGGTGCCGTGGGCATCAGCACAGGGCTGATCTATGTGCCAGGCTCCTTTGCCAAGACAGATGAACTCATCGCGATGGCCAAAGTCGCCGCCGCTCATGATGGCATCTACGTCAGTCACATGCGTTACGAGACCACGCGCATCTTTCAGGCGCTGGAGGAGTTCATCCGCATCGCACGAGAAGCAAATGTTCGCGCCGAGGTCTCGCACATCAAGCTTTCCGGCCCCACCGCCTGGGGAAAGGCCGATGAAGTGCTGAACGTGCTCAAAAAAGCCCGCGCTTCAGGACTCAAGATCACCCAAGACCAATACGCCTACACGGCCTCCAGCACTGGTCTGCGTCAGACGCTGCCGGACAGTGCACTGGAAGGAGAGCATGCAGACTTTGTCGCACGTATCGCAGATCCGAAGCAAAAAGCCGAAATCATTGCCAAGATGGCCGAGATGCGCACCCGTCAGGGACGAAAGGATTACGGCTACGCGGTGATCGCCCGCTGCAAAGCGGATCCCTCGCTCAATGGCAAAACCATCCCTGAGGCAGCCAAGATGAGGCGTGGTTCGGACACGCTCGAAGACCAGGTCGAGCTCATTTTGGAGATCGAAGCCCAGGGCGGTGCCAGCGCCATCTTCCACGGCATGAACGAGGACGATCTGCAGACCTTCCTCAAACACCCGCTGACCATGATCGCCAGTGACGGCGGTCCACGTCGCCTCGGTGAAGATGTCCCGCATCCGCGCAGTTATGGCAACAACGCGCGCGTGCTGGGCCGCTATGTCCGCGACTTGAAAATCCTCACACTCACTGAAGCCATCCGCCGCATGACCGCACTGCCGGCGCAGACCTTCCACCTTAAAGATCGTGGCATGCTCAAAACAGGAGCCCATGCCGACATCGTGGTTTTTGATCCGGCCAAGGTCAACGATCCCTCCACCTTCAGCGATCCGCATCACTATGCAGAAGGCTTTACGCATATCGTAGTAAATGGCGGAGTCGTCATCCGCGATGGCCAGCTCACCGAGATCCGCACCGGCGGACCGCTCCGCATGGGGCAGTAGTTACGGTTTGTCTGTCTCCGCTCCCAGGTGCCCGTTGCGGAAGAGCCATGAGGCCGATTGATACAGTGAGATGGCATCGTTCAGTCGACCCTGCAGAACATCCGACTTCTCCGGCGTGATCGTTCCTGCTTTGAGATCCACTTTGCCGAGGGTGAATTCCTGTTTTGGCTTCAGCATGGCAAAGTCACCCTGTGTGATGTAAGCGATCTTTTGGTAGTTCGAGACAAAGATGCGCTCTTTGTCCGGAGCGTAGCCTGGGGAGAAAACATCCTGGCCGAACGTGCGCGTGGTGTAGCTCCAGTTCATCAGGCCAAACAGCGTGGGCACCACGTCGATCTGGCTGCACAGCCGGTCATACGAGCGCGGCTGAATGAGCTGTGGATTCCAGATGATGCAGGGGATGTGATACTTGGTCACATCCAGTTCCATCTTTCCTGCGCTGCCATGGCAGTGATCTGCCACCACGACGAAAATGGTATTCGCAAACCACGGCTTCGACTTCGCTTTCTCCAGGAAGTCGCCGATGCACCAGTCCGTATATTTGACGGCAGCTTCGCGTGAGCCCTGCGGCATGTCGATGCGGTTTGCCGGGAAGGTGAAGGGGCGGTGGTTGGATACCGTCATCACATGCATGAAGAAGGGCTTGCTCGCTGCATGGTTGGTGTCTGCCTCCTGCATGGCCCAGCGGAAGAGATCTTCATCCGCCACGCCCCAGGCGTTTTGAAAAGTAATCTCGCTCTTCGGCTTCGTGCCGCGGTCGATCACCCGGTAGTTGTTGCGGGAAAAATAGGTGCGCATGTTGTCAAACATGGCATCGCCGCCATACACGTAGCTGATGTCATACCCGCGGCTGCGACACACGGAGCCCGAGGTGAAGAGGTTGGTATTCAGCGGCCGCCAGACGATCGACTGGCCCGGCGTCGGCGGCACACTCAGCGTCAGCGCCTCCAGACCGCGCACGGTACGTGTACCGGTGGCGTACAAATTGGTGAAAAGAATGCCCTCATCCGCCAGCCGGTCCAGATTCGGTGTCAGGTAGGAGCGCATCTTGAAGTTCACCTTAAAGTGGCTCATAAAGGCCGCGCTCAGGCTTTCCACAGAAACAAAGACGATGTTGTGCCTCTTCTCCGGACCCTCATGCTTGATCACACGCCGCAGATCGCGCGGGTCTGCACTGGCCGCCGGAGTGTCGGTCAGGATGAGAAGCTCCTTCGCACGCGCCAGCGCCTTGTCGATGTCCTGCCTGAGATAGAAGCGTTCGAATTCGATCTCGCTTTCCCAAAAGGCTGCACACCAGGCATAGGGGCCGTTTTTGGCCAGCTCACGATTGAAGTTGTTGCTGAAGCGTGGGAGCTGCGACTGGGAGAAGAGGTTGGAAATGCCCACCACGAGCGCAGCGATGCCCAGCACTGGTAGAATGCGCAGCCTCCAGGCACTGTCTCCAGCGCATACCCAGCGGATGCCTCCCAGCCGCCACGCCGCCCATACCACACCAGAACCCGCCAGCGCCAGCGCGGCGTAGATCAGCGGCATGGGATAGGATTGCTGGATGTTGTCGATCACCTCCTGGGTGAAGACGAGATAGTCCACCGCGATGAAATTAAACCGCACCTGAAACTCATCCCAGAAAAACCATTCCGCCACGCCGATGAAGATGAACACCACGGCATACAGCAGCAGGAGAAATGACACGACCCATCGTGCTGCTTTGCTGCGCCAGAGCGCCGTAGGCAGCAGGGCCGTCAGCAGAAACCACGGCACAACCGCATGGCAGGCCGCCAGCATGTCATACCACAAGCCCAAGCCAAACGAGCCAAACAGCGAGGCGTCCCATGCGATGTCATGCCGCCCTTGAACCATGAGCGCGACACGGGTGAAAAACGCCACTGTCAGAAACAGCGCGATGATCAGCAAGGCACCTCGGGCTAAAGACGAACGGGGGCTCAGTCGCATAATTGACACATGCAAAAAACTCGGGTGAACGCTTTCGTTGGCTGGGCAAAAGCTGGGCGGCGTACGAAGTGGCAGGAGGTGATTCAGTTTCAAGGTTCAAAATGCCTAGCCAGGATGAGAACCTGCTTAAGAACGGTTTTATGACCACAGACGACGGCCTCATCCTGACGACGTCTTTTTCAATCATGTTCCATGATCCCGCTGGAGAAGTTCCATGGGGCTGAATAACATGCGGCCTCCTATGAAGCCCTCCCTCCTGCTCCTAGCCACTGTCGCTTTCAGTTTTAGCTGCACCCGTGCTGCGGACGGCATCCCAGCCTCTTACCCGCTCAAAAAGTGCGTCATTTCAGACGAGCCCTTTGGCGGCGAGATGGGCAAGCCGGTCAAAGTCACACACGAAGGCACGGACGTGTACCTCTGCTGCAAATCCTGCCTCAAGGACTTCAAAGCTGACCCCGCCAAGTACGTAAAAATGGTCAAGGACGCTGCCGCGAAAAAGTAAGCCTTTTTACAGACGCTGACCCACCCACTCGCCCATGCCTCGCGCATCGGCTTCGGTCACATTTGCCTCGCGCTGGCATTCCTCTGCGCTGAACTCTGTTCGCGCAGCGATTCGTCCAGCTTTCCAGACATGCACCTTCGACGGATACGGCCCGACCTTGCGTGGGTCGCTCCAGGTATGGATGCCTAGAGTCTGCGGATTGACCGCCGCAGCAATGTGCATCGGGCCGCTGTCCACACTGACACAGTATTTTGCCTGCCGCATGATCCAGATCAGCTCCGGCAGCGAGGTCCGCTGGCTCCAGTCTTGGATGTGCGTACCCGTGGGTCGGGTCGGATCTGATGTCATGCCCACCAGCACCACTGGGTGAGGGGCCAGGGCATCACACAGCGCCTGCAGGGCAGAATTGGAAAGCGACTTGCCCTCCCCGCGCGACCAAGGATGAACCGCGACAAAGCTCTGTGCAGGTTGTGTCCAGCCGATGGGAGCCGAGCCCGGAGCAAGCTCAAAGGCAATGTCCTCAGCCTCGATCTTGATCCCCAGTGCACGCGGCAGCTCCAGATAGCGGTCCACAGCATGCGCTCCGGCGTCCACGGGCACAGTGTGGTTGTAAAAGAAACGCGAGCCTTCACGCGCATCGGAAAGCCCGACGACTGTTTTTGACCCACGCCAGCTGCTGACCAGGCCGCTGCGCATCAGGCCCTGGAAATCAAGCACGATCTCCGGCTCCTCACGCGGCAGTGTCATCCAGGTGCGCCGCCAGACCCAGAAGCGCGCCAGGCCAGCGAGCCCCCGGAAGGTCTTGCGCGGAAAGGGGATCACCTCATCGAGCAGCGGGCTGCCCTGTAGAATGGGCGTCCACTCCGTGTTGGCCAGCCAGCGGATTTTCAGCCTGGGGTGGGCATCTCGCAGCGCCTTCACGGCTGGCAGGGTGTGCACGATGTCCCCCAGAGAACTGGGTTTGACGATGAGCGCGGAGCGGAAATCGCGCAGGCTGGGAAGCTGGCGCGGGGCGGCGCTCATTTGCCGAGGGCCAGTCGGTCTGCCAGCAAAGAGGGCAGGCCGGCAGCGCGGATTTTAGCCTGCGCGGTTTCGATGTCGTACTCCAGCCGGCGGATGGAGATTGTCTGCTCCTGGGCATCGTAGATCGCATAGGAGGCTCGCCAGTCGCCGTCTCGCGGCTGGCCCACACTGCCCACATTGATGAAATACTTCACGCCACGCTGAAGCGTGATGTCGGTGCCACGGGCAGCACGAACGGCGTCATCTTTCTCAAAAATGCGCGGGACGTGCGTATGACCGTAGAAGCAAACCTGGGTAAACTGGTAGCTGAAGCTGGCCATCGCATCAAAGCGGTTGGTCACGTAGCCCCAGTTGCCGGGGGAATCCAGCGTGGCATGCACGATGGTAAAGTCCCGCACCTGACGCACCAGCTTGAGGTCTCGCAGCCACTGTCGCTGATCTTCGCTGAGCTGTTCACGCGTCCAGAGCAGGGCGTTCTGGGCCAGGGGATTGAGTTCCTCCAGGGAGCTCTCGCTGGCAGCTCCCTCGTCGTGGTTGCCACGGACCACAGGGCAGCCCAGATCCTGCACGGTCTGCAGGCACTCGGCTGGGTTGGCGGCGTAGCCGACGATGTCGCCCAGACAGACATAATTGGCACAACCCTGCTCCTGCGCGTCCCACAGAACGGTCTGCAGGGCTTCGAGGTTGGCGTGGATGTCTCCAAAGATGGCGAATTTCATCGGCTGATGGTTGGCGTCGGACACCCCACCTTCGGGACATGAGCAGGGAAATCAAGCAATTCAGTATCAGAAACATCCCCTGACCAAGGGGGGCTCCACCACTGGAAAAGCAAACGGGACGGATCACCCGATCCGCCCCGTCGCTTGATAGGAGTCCAACAGCCAGAAGAACCACTACGTGAAATTTTCGACTGAACCGTTACCGGTTCGTTGTCTGAAGGTAGTCTTCCACATTTCGAAAACCTTGAGTCAGGTGGTCGTAAATGAGTTGTAAGGACGCTGTGAAAACACCTCGGGGACAGTGTTATTCTGTCTTCGTGAGTCTTTCGTAGTACCTAAATTCCAGCCCTTCACTCTCAGCAACGACTTCCTTGAGCTGGAACAGGTCTTCGAAGGGGGGGAGCAGCACATCTCCTTCGTAGGGCTGGGAAATCCAGGTGAGATACAAGCCATCGCATCGTGGCAGCAGTTCCTCAAAAACCCGTGCTCCGCCGATCACAAAGACAGTCTCGGCATCACCGCAGACCTGGGGCAGTTCCGCAGCACTGCGAATGACCGTGACGCCTTCTCGCGGAGCCATGGTGCTGCTCAGCACGATGTTCTGGCGCCCGGGCAGCGGCTTGCCGATCGAGTCAAAAGTGGCTCGGCCCATCAAAATGGGGTGCCCGAGCGTCGTGCGTTTGAAAAACTTCAGGTCCTCTGGGTAGTGCCACGGTAGTTTGCCATCACGCCCGATGACGCGGTTGCTCGACATGGCGACGATGGCGATAAGGCGCATGACAGTGAAAAAGCGGCTGCTTACCAGAGATCGATCGGCTGATGAGGTTCCGGGCGGATGATCTCAGTGCCGGGAATCGTCTCGTTAAAACGGTTGGTGAACCACATCTGCGCGGGCTCCTCGCCGTGCACGAGCAGGAGTTTCTTGGGCTTCACCTTCTCAATGTACTCGGCAATCTGTTCGCGGCTGGCGTGGGCGCTGAGGTCAAAGCTCTCCACGCGCGCCCGCAGTTCCACGGCGGGCTTGTCTTTGCTGAGCTTGATCTTGGTGCCAGGGGCGGCATTCCGCACCTTGTAGCCAGGGGATTCCGGATCTGTGTAGCCCACGAAGCAGACCGTGTTGCGTGGGTTATCCAGGAAGGTCTGCGCGAAAATGTTGGAGACCGTGTTCTCCGTCATCATCCCGCTGGAGAGCGCATACAGGGTGCGCGAGTTGGACTCCAGTTCCACCCGCTTCCGGTTCTTGCGCGGCACCAGCATCTTCATGTCATCCAGCAGGCGGAAGCCCGGATAGCTCCGACGGCTGCGGGAGGCATAGTGATCATACAGCACGGTGATCTTCGTGCTCAGCCCGCCGATGTACAGAGGCATCTCGGGGATTAGTCCCTCTTGGTGCAGCTCGTGCAGCATCAGCATCACCTCCTGCGTCTTCCCCAGGGCAAAGACGGGGATCATCACCGCGCCGCCCACTTCGTGCGTTTCACGGATAACTGAGGCAAGGCGCTCCTTCTCGGCCTTGCGGGAAAAGTCCTCCGGCCGTGCATAGTCGCCACGGGTCGTTTCGGCGATCATCACGTCGATCCCGCTGGTAGGGAAGTCGGCCGCACGGCAGATCGTCTGCGCCTCAAAGTTCACATCTCCTGTGTAAAAGAGCGTGTTGCCACCTTCGCGGATCAGCACCCCGGTGGATCCCAGGATATGGCCGGCATCAAACATCGTGGCCTCCAGATTGGTGTCCGGAATTTCAAACGGGCGCTCAATATCCCGGTAGATCCACATGGCGCGGATCTCATCCAGCTCACGGTGGGTGAAGAGCGGGTACTCCGGGATGCTCTCTTCAGTGCGCTGCTTCGTCATCACGTTGACGGAGTTGTGCAGCATGGCAGAGGAAAGCTCCCCCGTGATCTCGGTCATCAGCACCGGAGTGTCTTGCTGTCGGCGCTGCAGCAGGGGCAGCGAGCCGATATGGTCATGGTGCGCATGAGTGATGATCACCGCATTGGCAGCCTTGTTGGGCAGGGGGCCAAAGTCTGGGGCGGCTTTGTAGCCTGCCATTTTAGGATGCATGCCGGAGTCCAGCACGACACGATGTTCCCCGGCTTCAAGCAGGTAGGAGTTGGCACCGATCTCACGTCGGCGGGTCAGATTGCGAAAGCGCATGCAGTAGATCTAAAAAAGGGGGAGGCCGATACTAGGGGCATACCCATGTTCCACAAGGAGAAGTTCACCCCTTGACCTCCACCCGGCGGCCGGCGAGCCGCGCAAACAGCGTGGAAGCCACGATCAAGGCGGCTGGAATGGTGGGCGGAGCCCAGATCAGACGAGATTGGAAGGCCAGAAAGCAGACGACCAGCGCCGCAAAGACGCACAGCAGACCGCGCAGCACCGCCTTGGAGCGTGGAACGAAAAACACCAACCACACTCCCACCAGACTGGCAGCACCCCAGGCGATCCACTGCGCCCACTCAGGCAGCAGTTGCAGACGGGGCATGGACAGTACCTGCGCCAGCGCCTGCGCATGCAGGCGGGCCAGTCCGCCTGGAGAATCGTCATCCGTGCCGATCACGATCATTTTGCCCCCCGACAGACTGGCCTTGTCTTTGGCTGAGAGCGCCTCAGCCAGCTCCGAGGTCATCAGGTTCAGGGCATCTACTTCGGGGACTGGCAGCTGCATGTTGACGGTAAACTCAGCACCTGGGGAAAGCGGCACAAAGCTGCCGTTGGCCAGAAAGGCTCCTGCTCCCGGTCCCAGGAGAAGTCGCTGAGTGGCGTAGGGGGTCTTGGTAAAGCGTGCCACGGCCTGGGCCAGCACCGTCGGCAGCAGATGGTCTCCTTCCTGCAGGGCGTAGGCCACCTTGCCCGGCGTGCTGGCGTTTTGTGGCAGCGAGATTCCCAGTTCGGCCTGCCGTCGCAGCAAATCATCTGGCGCAGAGATCAGCGCTCCTAGAGGTGGCACGGGAGTCATGTCCCCCAGGACTTTTTCAAACTTTGGCAAAGTGGCATCCAGTCCGCCTAGGAAAGCCGGTGCATCACGGCTGGATGCCAGTTGCGCCTCCACTCCCAGCACGGTGCTTGGCAGGGGTATCAGGGCTTGAGCAGCCTCATTGACAAATTCAGGCGCGGGCCGGCCCCAGAAAAGTGTTTCTGGGATCACGACCACGGCGGGGTCATAGGTTTGCAGGCCTTTGAGAACCATCTGCCAGTCCAGCGGGCGCGGTGGCCACCCGGCGTATTCAGCCTTGTCAGCGGCCCGCATCTTCACCAGCACAACGGGTGCAGATGCCGCCGCATTGGCATCCACGGCAAAACGATCCCGTGCATTGGCCACGAGGAAGTCTAGAAACACCTCATCCACCCGCTGAAAGCGCCCTGCGTGCTGCTCGCGGTCCAGCCACCAGCCGAGGCTGGCCAGCAGGACGACGAGGAGCAGGGCGCGAATCATGACAGGCGGTGCCCGGAGGATCGCCGATGGTTAAGGGGCGGGTGTGGCGGGCGTCTCAGCAGGAACGTCGTTGTTCTCGCGCTTCTCAGCGGCAAACTTCAGGCGGTTCTGCTCGGCGTCATGGGAGATCTTGACCACATCGCCTTCACGGATGTCTCCACGCAGCAGGTGCTCTGCCAGCGGATCCTCGATGTTTTTCTCCACCGCACGGCGCATTGGGCGCGCGCCATACTGCGGGTCAAACCCTTCTTTCATGAGGAACTCGCGGGCGCTGTCGTCCAGCGCGATGTGGATGTTCTTCTTCTTCAGGCGGGTGACCACCTTGCTGACTTCTAGGTCCACGATCTTGTTGAGCTGCTCCTTCTCAAGCATGCGGAAGATGACGATGTCATCCAGGCGGTTGAGGAACTCCGGCTTGAAGAACTTCTTCGCAGCTTCGGTGATCTTGCCCTTGATGCCCACATTGTCAGCAGTGTCTTCCTGCATGGCCATGAAGCCCAGGCTGGTCTGGCGCTTGATCTGCTCCGCACCGATGTTCGAGGTCAGGATCACGATGGTGTTCCGGAAGTCGATCTTGCGGCCAAAGTTGTCCGTGACCTGGCCTTCTTCCAGGATCTGCAGCAGCAGGTGCATCACATCCGGATGGGCCTTCTCCACTTCGTCAAACAAGATGACGGAGTAGGGACGACGGCGCACAGCTTCGGAAAGCTGGCCGCCTTCTTCGTAGCCCACGTACCCGGGAGGTGCCCCGATCAAACGGCTGGCCGTGTGCTTCTCCATGTACTCGGACATGTCGATCTGGATCAGCGCCTCGGCGGTGCCAAACATGAACTCGGCCAGGTTCTTGGCCAGGAAGGTCTTGCCCACGCCCGTCGGGCCCAGGAACAGGAAGGAGCCGATAGGACGGCGCGGGTCCTTGAGGTCTGCACGCGAGCGGCGCAGCGCCTTACTGATGGCGATGACGGCTTCGTCCTGCCCAATGACCTTGCCCTTGAGCTCGGTTTCCATCTTGAGCAGCTTCTCGGCCTCCGCCTGCTCCATGCGCTGCAGCGGCACGCCAGTCCATTTGGAGACGACCGCCATGATGTCCTCTTCAGTCACATCGACAATGCGTTCCTGATTGTTTGAGCGCCAGCTTTCCAGCACGTCGTCAAAACGCTTCTTGGCGTTCTTTTCGCGGTCGCGCAGGTGGGCGGCTTTTTCAAAGTCCTGCTCCTTGATGGAACCTTCCTTCTCGACGCGGATCTGCTCGATCTCGGCCTCGATCACCTTCAGTTCCGGTGGGCGGGTCATGGCGGCGATGCGGGCCTTCGAGCCGGCTTCGTCCATGATGTCGATCGCCTTGTCCGGCAGGAAGCGGGAGGGCAGGTAGCGCGAGCTCAGATTCACGGCGGACTTCAGGGCATCCTCCGAGTACCGGGCCTTGTGGTGCATCTCATACTTGCCACGCAGGCCGAAGAGAATGCGGATGGCGTCCTCGACAGAGGGTTCCTCGACCTTCACGCTCTGGAAGCGGCGTTCCAGCGCGGAATCCTTTTCGATGTACTTGCGGTATTCGTTCAGGGTGGTGGCACCCACGCACTGCAGTTCACCACGGCTCAGCGCAGGCTTGATGATGTTGCTGGCATCCATGGCCCCTTCCGCGCCGCCGGCACCCACGATGGTGTGCAGCTCGTCGATGAAGAGAATGACATTCTTGTTGCGGCGGATCTCGTCCATCACCGCCTTGATGCGCTCTTCAAACTGGCCGCGATACTTCGTGCCGGCCACCATGAGCGCCAGATCGAGGGTGATCACGCGCTTGTCGCGCAGAATTTCAGGCACATTGCCAGCGGCGATTTCCTGGGCCAGACCTTCCACGATGGCGGTCTTGCCCACACCTGCTTCACCAATCAGCACTGGGTTGTTCTTGGTGCGGCGGCAGAGGATCTGGATCACACGGGCGATTTCATCCGCACGGCCAATGACGGGGTCCATCTCGCCCTTGATGGCGAGTTCGGTCAGGTCACGGCCAAAGGCCTTCAGCGCCGGTGTCTTCTCATTCTTCTTCTTGTCACCGGTCGGATTGTTGCCAGTCGGGCTCACGGGCTCGCTGTCTTCTTCCGCTTCTTCCTCGTTCTGGGAGGAGAAGTTGGGGTCGAGTTCCTTGAGGATCTCACTGCGGGCCTTGTCTAGGTTCACATCGAGGTTGCGCAGCACCTGCGCAGCCACGCCTTCGCCTTCGCGTAGCAGGCCCAGCAGAATGTGCTCCGTGCCGACGTAGCTGTGGTTCAGCGCCTTGGCTTCCTTGGAGGCCAGGGCCAGCACCTTTTTCACACGCGGGGTATAGGGGATGTTGCCCACCATCTTGGTCTCTGGGCCGGAGCCGACCTGCTGCTCCACCTGCATGCGCACGGTTTCGAGATCCAGGCCGAGCTTGGTCAGCACGTTGACCGCCACACCCTGGCCGAGCTTGATCAAGCCAAGGAGAAGGTGCTCCGTGCCGACATAATTGTGGTTGAAGCGGTCTGCCTCCTTGCGGGCAAGGGCCAGGACCTGTTGGGCGCGTGGGGTGAAATTATTCATGATTGGGGGGGGAGGAGGTGCCTCCTGAGGTTGGTGAAGTTGGGGGAAAACTACCCGGGCCGTCGATGGATTGCAACCGTGCTCGGGTTAATTCAGCGCGCATGCTGTCCCTCTCTTCAGGGGACAATTCTCGCGCAGCATTGAGCTGCAGATGCGCAGGTTGAATTTCAAGAAGCAGCATGTCGATCAGGCTGCGGTCACAGTTGCCGACGAGGTCGAGATCTGCACCCAGCCGCAGCATGCTCAGCAGGTTCAGTGCCTCTTTTGAGGCAAGAATGTGCGCATACCGCAGAATCGCAAACGCACGGCCCACCTGGTCCTGCAGCATGGTCTGGTGATCTTCCTTCAGCTTGGCGCGGGCTGTCATTTCCGAGCGGACCACACCTTCGATGACCTTTTCGATCTGGGCGATGATCTCAGGCTCCGCCTCGCCCAGGGTGTGCTGGTTCGAGATCTGGAAAAGATTCCCTAGCGCCTCAGTGCCTTCGCCATACAGGCCGCGAACCGCCAGGCCGATCTTGCCAATGGCCTTGATCACCGGATTGATCTGCTCCGTGAGCACCAGCGCAGGCAGGTGCAGCATCACAGAGGCGCGCATGCCGGTGCCCAGGTTCGTGGGGCAGGCAGTCAGGTAGCCCAGCTTGGGGTCAAAAGCATACGGCAGCATGCTTTCCAGTTCCGAGTCCACCCGGTCCACCGCCTCAAAGGCGCTGTGCAGGTTCAGCCCCGGGCGGATGCCCTGGATGCGGAAATGGTCCTCCTCATTGATCATGATGGAGATGCTCTGCTTGCGGTCCACCACCACGGCACATCCAGAGGAGCGTGCGGCGTGCTCGCGGCTCACCAGATGGCGTTCCACCAGCACCTGCTTGCGGATCTTGCTCAGGTCCGTGTAGTCCTCGCTGTAGCCGTCCCGCATCTCGGGCAGCTGCTCCACCACCGGCCGGGCGCGCTCCAGCAGCTCGATGCGCTGGCGCTCCTGGCTGAATCCTGGGAAGGGGTGGCCGCGGAGATTGCGCGCCAGACGCACCCGCGATGTCATCACGACATCAGAGTGCGGCCCCGCTCCCTTCATCCAGTCGGCGGGGTTCTTGATCAGTGTGGCAAAACGCATCATGGGCTTGCGAGTATTGGACGTGTGAAAGGGGATACGCGTTGAATGGCGGTGCAGGATGTTTTCTCCTGCTGCATCAGCCGCCATTCAATTGCGTTCGTCATTTGGAAGTCTTGGTCTGGAGACTTTCGATCTCGGATTTCAACCTTGCGGCATCCTCGTAGCGCTCCTCCTTCACGGCCAGGTCCAGCTCGGCACGGAGTTTGGCCAGGTCCGGTAGCGGCTGCGGAGGTGGGGCAACAGGTGGAGCCGGCGGCGGGATCGGCGCCTCCGGTGCAGGGGTGATTCGCTGCCTTGGCAGGATTTGAGGGGAGACAGCACTCACATGGGTTGGGCGTTTGCCCACATGCTTGGTTCCCTTGTGCATGTTTCGCAGCAGGGCGTCCAGCCCGTCTCGGAAGGCGGCGTAGCATTCCGGACAGCCCATGCGGCCGATTTTCTTCAGTTGCGAGGCCGTGAAGCCGCAGGCCGGGCAGACGACCTCCATCATGTCTGACTCTTGACGGTGAGATGGACTCAAGAATGCCTCCGCAAGACCAAAGCCGGTCTCCTCGGTCACGCCTTTGGCCTTCGAGCATGCCTCACACAGATTCACCGTGGTCATCTGACCGTTGATGATCTGGGTAAGGAACACCGTGGCCTCATTCTCGCAAACGTCGCATTTCATGGATTTAATCGTGCCGGCCTTCATGCCACACACAGTGTGATACGAACGACGGCGCGTACTGGTTATGACAGGTACTCGCCCCCGTCAACCGATGCCCTGTGCCACCAGCCATTCGTCGAGTTCCGCCTGGAGCTGGGGATGTTTAGCAAAGCTGTAATGAAATGTCCGGAACCCCAGCCGCGCGGCGGTGGCAATGTTGGGCTCCAGGTCGTCGATGTAAAAGGTGCTCGCAGGATCGAGGTCCAGCTGCGCGGCGGTTTTGAGGAAGATCTCCTCCCCAGGTTTGGCGCAGCGCGCCGTGTGCGAGTACACGCCTCCCTGGAACAGGCGGAAGATCTCAAACTCTCGCAGGAAGTACTCCTTGTGCAGCTCGTTGGTGTTCGAAAGCAGGTGCATTGGCAGCCTGCCAGCCATGGCTTTCAGCGTGGCATGCATAGGCTCGTTTTGCGTGAAAATCTCGCACCAGATGGCGGCAAAGTCTTCAGGAGTTCCGCGGAATCCGGTGCGCTCCATGCCATGGCGGATGAATGCCCCGTCATCCATGTCCCCCACCTCATAGGGGACCTTGATGTCGTCAAAGAGGCTCAGCACCTTCTCCGCCGGGTGGTCGCATTGCTGCGCCAGCCGGCGGGCGGCGATGCTGAAATCGAAATCGATGAGAACTTTGCCGACGTCGGAAAGTATGGCGGGCTGGGGCATGGCCTTCCTATGCATGCTTGGCTTTCTGAAGCCAGCTTATTTCATCAGCTCGGCCAGCTTGGGACTGATGGCGTCAGCCCAGATCTGGTAGCCTGTCGGTGAGAGGTGCAGGAAATCGGGCATGACTTCCTTGGTAAGCGCGCCATCGGGCTGCGGGAACTTGCTGCCAATGTCCAGGAAGAAGACGTTTTTGCCGTCGTCGAGCTTGGAGATGATCGCGTTGACCTGTTTTAGCTTTTCATTGGCCGTTCCCAGCTTGCCTGTCGGCTTGTCGCCACGGGGAAAGACGGCCAGCAGCAGGATCTTGGCCTGGGGCTGTTTCTCACGGATGGTTTCGACGATCGCGGTAACACCTTTGGCGATGCCTTCAGCCGGGTCCGAGGCGACGTTGTTGGTGCCGATCATCAGCACGCAGGCCTTGGGCTTGATGCCTTCCAGCTCACCGTTCTTGATGCGCCAGAGCACATGCTGGGTGCGGTCTCCTCCGATCCCAAAGTTTGCAGGCGTGTATTGGCTGAAGGACTTGGCCCACACTTGCTTGCCATTCCCTGCCCAGCCGGCGGTGATCGAGTCGCCGAGGAAGACGAGCTGCGCCTTGCCCTCTTTGGCGATGTTCACAAACTTTTCATGCGCGGCAATGAACCCTGGGTTGATCTTGCCATCCTTGCCGTACTTTTCAGCAGGCACATCCGGCGGCTGCGGAGGCAAAACGACAGCAGGTGCTGCAGGCGTGGTGGCGGGGGCTGGAGTTTGCGCTTGGAGCGCGGTGGTGGCCAGCAGAAGAAGGGAGAATGCAAGGGATGTAATTTTCATGCACGCGAATTGTGGCGGGCTGCTCGCGTAGCCGCAATCCGAAAGAGCACTTCACGCCATCCGTTTAGAAAAGGCAGCGGTGCCAGCCTCTCCCGGCCCCTGCACTGTGGACTTTCTGACCGTGAGCATTTTCCCTTCACGGGGATTGACGCGATCCGTCGGATTTCAATAGCATGACCGGGAATCCCCATAATTCAACCAACCACAACCACAGACTATTATGGCCAGCAACAAAGGCGTCGCCTACATGGGACCCGGAAAGGTAGAAATCCAAAGCATCGACTATCCGAAACTGGAGTTGCGCGAACAGAAGCGCAAATGCCAGCACGGTGTCATCCTCAAAGTCGTCAGCACCAACATCTGCGGCTCCGACCAGCACATGGTGCGCGGTCGTACCACCGCTCCTGCGGGCCTCATCCTCGGTCATGAAATCACCGGCGAAGTCGTCGAAGTGGGTCGTGACGTGGAGTTCATCAAGAAGGGGGACATCTGCAGCGTGCCTTTCAATATTGCCTGCGGCCGCTGCGCCAACTGCAAAGAGGGCAAAACCGGCGTCTGCCTCAATGTGAACCCTGCGCGCCCCGGCGCTGCCTACGGTTATGTGGACATGGGCGGCTGGGTCGGTGGCCAGGCGGAATACGTCATGGTGCCCTATGCCGACTTCAACCTGCTGAAGTTCCCGGACCGCGATCAGGCCATGGCCAAGATCAAGGATCTCACTCTTCTCTCCGACATCTTCCCCACTGGCTACCACGGTGCCGTTACCGCTGGTGTGGGCCCGGGTGCCACCGTTTACATCGCAGGCGCTGGTCCTGTGGGCCTCGCTTGCGCCGCCTCCTGCCATCTCCTCGGCGCTGCCGTGGTCATCGTGGGGGATTTGAACAAGGAGCGTCTGGCCCAGGCTCGCCGCTTCGGCTGCGAAACGGTGGATGTCTCCAAGAGCGCCTCCATCCAGGAGCAGATCGAAAACATCCTCGGCGTGCCTGAAGTGGACTGCGCGGTGGACTGCGTGGGCTTTGAGGCCCGCGGCTGTGGCCACAATCACAGCAAGGAAGTGCCCGCCCAGGTGCTCAACAGCGTCATGGAAATCACCAAGGCTGGCGGTGCCATCGGCATCCCCGGCCTCTATGTCACGGGCGACCCCGGCGCAGTGGATGAAGCCGCCAAAGTCGGCAGCCTCTCCATCCGCATCGGTCTCGGCTGGGCCAAGAGCCATACCTTCGTCACGGGCCAGTGCCCGGTCATGCGCTACCATCGCCGTCTCATGATGGCCATCCTGCATGACAAGATCAAGATCGCCAAGGCCACCAACGTCCAGGTGATCTCCCTCAAGAATGCTCCGAAGGGTTACATGGACTTCGACAAGGGCGCTGCCCGCAAGTACGTCATTGACCCGCACGGCATGATCAAAGCCTGATCTGCGCGCAGATAATCAAAAAGCCCTCCTGCTGAGAAGCGGGAGGGCTTTTTTCATGAATGATCTGGAACATCCTGCCCCGGTTCAGGGATCGGATCCCCTGTTCTCACAATGTCTGAATGAACCGGTCAGCTTCTGCTATGGAGCGGTTCATCTGCTCCAGCAGGCGCTGGATGTCGCTCTGAATGTTGTCAGCCGTACCTCGCAGTGATCCGATCGCAGCAGCATTCAAATTGTGTTTCAGGTAAAGCACCTGGTCGTGGAACTGCCGCAGCACCGGATCCATCGTGGCTTCAGCGGCGTGCAGGGAACGTGAGAGCGGCTCAAACCGGCTGCGCGTTTCTGCCAGCTTGCGGCGGCTGTCGGCAGCCAGCGATGCGTTCTGGTACTGTCGGATTTCGCCCTCCCATTCGCGGAAAAGATCATGGGCCACGGTGTCCACCTCGCGGATCTGTCTGCGCACCTGATCTGCCTGGGATTCGCAGTCCTCATACTCGCCTTTGAACCGGTTGTAGGCCGACTCGAGGTTGCCGCCGTTGTAATTCGTCAGCTTTTTGAGCTGGGTCAGGGCGTCCTGAAACTGCTCGCCGGCCTCCTTCTGCTCGCCGCGGGCTTTCTTGACCGCGCTCTTGAGCAGATCACGTTTTTCGTAGCCCAGCTTTTCCCAGGCGGAGTAGTAAAGGCTGCTGCAGGCTGTGAGGGCAGCCGCCAGTCCAACGAGGAAAAGCCGGGCATGCATACGGAGATCAGCCCACAAATTTCAAGGTGCCCACCTGACCGGCGGCCATGGCGGCGTGCTGGGCGTCAGAGCAGGCGGAGTTCGTCGGCGCATCAGCAGGAGCGTCGTTCTTTTCCAGCAGGCCCTGCTCGTTCATCCAGGCTTCAACCTCGGCTCCGCTGATGTCGGCCAGCATGGTGCCGTTGATCTCCACACAAGGGGAAAGCGGCTGGCCGCTCTTCTGTTCCATCTCCCAGCGGAAGGCAGGGTTCTTGATGATGTCCTTCTCCTCGTAGGGCAGGTCGTATTTGCGGAAGATGGCGCGGACGCCTTCGCTCCATCCGCAGTAGGTTTTCAGGTAGGCTGTGATTTTGGGTGTTTGCATAACGCGTTGGGTTTACGCCCCCAGACTAACGGACGATGCGGGGAATGCAAACTGGCTGTGGCTGGGGGCCGCCTACAACGTCAGGCTCCTGGTCATGCTGCCGGTGGCCTGCTGCTGCCAGGTGTCCGCGTTGTTCAGCACCTGTCCCAAGGTCGTCATCACCGTCTGGGCGGTGTAGGGCTTGTGCAGAAAATGTTGCACCCCCATTTCAGCCACCCGCGCCGGGCCTCCTTGATGTGGCACTCCGCTGGCCGCGATGATTTTGACTTCAGGATTGATCCGCTTGAGGGTCTGAATGGTGGTTGGTCCGTCCATCACAGGCATCATCATGTCTGTCAGCACCACGGCGATTTCCTGGCTGTGCTGTGCGTAAAGGGCCACGGCTTCTGCTCCATCAGCGGCCACCAAGGTGCGGTATTCCATGGCCTCCAGCGTTTGACGCGTCGCCGTGCGTATGGCCTCCTCGTCATCCACAATGAGGATCAGCTCTCCTTTGCCAATAGGCATGGGCTCGTGCTCTGCAGGCGGCGGAGCGGCGCATTTGGCGGTGGTGGTGGCGCTGGCTGGCAGGTGGATGGTGAAGGTGGTCGCTTCATTAGGCTGGCTGGTGACGGTGATGAACCCACCATGCCCTTTGGTGATGCTCAGCACCGTCGAGAGTCCGAGACCTGTTCCCTTGCCAACTTCCTTCGTGGTGAAGAATGGATCGAAAATTTTGTCGATCACCTCTGACGGAATGCCGCTGCCGGAGTCGCTCACGCTGAAGGTGATGTACGTGCCGGGCTTGGCATCCATCTGCATCGAGGCGGCGGCTTCGTTCAAAGTCTCGCTGTCGGCTGTGATGGTCAGCGTGCCCCCGTCCGGCATCGCATCGCGCGCGTTGACGCACAGGTTTAGTAGAATCTGATGTAGCTGTGTGGCATCTCCCTCAAACGAGGGCAGTTCGTCTTTGATGCGGCTGACGCATTCGATGTTTTTTGGGAAGGTGTCTTTGACGAATTTTTTGATGTCCTGGATGAGCTTGGCAGCGCAGAGCTCCGTGCGCTTGCCCTCCACTCCTCGCGCAAAGGTCAGAATCTGGCGCACCAGATCGGCACCACGTTTCGCACTCGTCTCAATCCCGGCTAAAATGGAATGGGTGCGGTCATTGAGATTGGTCAGCCTCAGCAGTTCGATCGACATCAGGATGGGCGTCAGCACATTGTTCAGATCGTGCGCGATGCCGCCTGCCAGCGTGCCTACACTTTCCAGGCGCTGCGTCCTCAGGAACTGCTGTTCCAGTTTCTTCTTCTCAGTGATGTCCGCCACGATCCCGAGGAAGCCTGTGACTTCCCCATTTTCGTCCTGCATGGCGGTCATGCTCAGCGAGACGGACACACGGCTGCCGTCCTTCCTCACATAGGTGCATTCACGGTCGCGGATGATGCCACAACTGGCGTAGGCGACATAGATGTCGAAACCGGGGCGGACGACAGAACCCGTCTCACGGGTGAGGTCGGCAGCCATGCGTTCCAGTTCCGGAGCTTCATGAAAAAGCTCCGGTGTCAGGCTGCCCACCACCTCCTGCCTGGCATAACCGGTGAGCTTTTCAGCGCCGCAGTTGAACGTCGCGATCAGTCCTTTGGTGTTCATGCTGATGATGCCGCAGGCTGCGCTCTCCAGCACCGCATTTTGCAGGTAGGTCAGCTCCTGCACTTTCATGCTGGTATCGATCAGCTTTTCCATGGTGGAAATCTGACCACGTGTCAGCAGCAGCGCTGCAGCCAGGGCGATCCCTCCTGTCACAGCCATTTGCAGCCAGTCGAGCAGGCGGATTTCGGCATTGATGCCCCCGCTGATGGCCAGCACCTTTTGCGAGATTTGCTCCATGGCTCCCGCCAGGGTGTCGCATTCATCCGTCAGCATTTCTTCGTGTCCTTTGAGCACCGTATTGATCGCTTCTGTCCTCGGATGCAGCTTTTTGACCACAACAGCAATCTTGGCGAAGCTCGCTTCAGCAAGCTCCAGTTTGTGCATGATTTCAGTGCGCTCGGCATCGCTGGCGGGCTGTAGCAGTGGGGCTTTGAGAATGGCCTCCTGGCAGGTGCTCATGAGTCCCCACACGAGATCGATGCGCCCCAGGTAGTAGGTTTGCATGGGGGGCGTGCTTTCTGCAGCCTGTAGGATCAACCGGCTCAACGTCTGGCTGTCCGCCCTCTGTCGGCCCAGCAGATTCATGGCACTGACACTCTCCATCCGTTTTTGCTCCAATTGGGAGCTCATGCTTTCAAAAAAGATGAAGCTCAGTACTAAAAGTACGGCGGCCCCTCCGAAAATCAGCCATAAACGCCTAAAAAAATCCTGCAATTTTGGCAGTTCCTGGCGTGCCGGCAGGGAAAATACTGGCTTCTGCAAAAAATTGGTCACGCTCATCGCGCGCACCATAAATCAAACGCTCAGGGCCTCCCATGGCGCTTGATTCAAAAGACCCTAAGCCTTTGCTTTCTCGTATCGGAACCGACGCCTTTTTAGATGTTGTGCGTTGGTGGATTATTTCCAGCCAAGTTTTTGCTTCAGGAATTCAAATGTTCCTACGCCGTGGATTGTGTGTGGGCCGTCAAAATGTTCGATGGTGGCACAGTCGCCGATGAGGAGCTTGTTGTAGAGACGGCGGACTTTGGCGAATTCATAGTTGACCCATTCGTCCACGCCCACGCCGTCATTGTGGCCACGCTCGACCATGAAGGGGCGCGGGGCGATCAGGGCGGCCATCTCTGCGTAGTTAAAGGTGCGGCCCATGTTCCACTCCCAGATTTCATACTCGTGCGTGTGAATGTAGCTCATGGGCATGTCGGTGCTGACACACTTGCGTACCCACTCGTTGAAGTCGCCGCTGCAAATGCTCAGGCAGTAATCCTTCAGCACGGCTGGCGTGCGCATGGCGGACTTGCCGCCATAGCTCAGGCCGTAGAAGGCGATCTTGTTCGGCTGGGTAAAAGACTGCGCCTTCAGCCATTCCAGGATGCGCTGATGCTGGGCGTTGATGACACTGTAGAGAGTAAGGCCGAGTGGATTGAGTTTCCGCTGCAGGGTGCGGAAGGCGTCCTTGCCGCGATAGGGGTTGTGAGGGGCAAAGGTGATGAAACCCTGCTCGGCCAGACGCAGGGTGAAGGCCTTGTAGGGAGCGTAGGCTTTTTGGGTTTCGTCGGTGGTGATGGTGTCTTCGGGGATGCCTTCCAGGCCATGCTGGCAGACGACGACCGGGCGTTTCTCTCCGGGCTTGAGGTCTTTTGGCAGGCAGAGCCAGCCCCAGGCAAAGACGTCGTCCCACACGTCCATCGTCACCTCGTAGATGGAAACTTTGTCCGTTTCGCGCACGAAGCGGCTTTTGGCGTTCACGGGCAGGTTCGGATCTGGCAGGCGGCCGATGACTTCGTTCCAGAATCGGTCGCGTTCTGCAGCCGTGTGCTTTTCAAAGTCCGCCACTGACTTAAGCGGCAGTTTGTCCCAGAACTGCGCTTTGCGTTCCAGTTCGGTGGTGACGAGCAGACGCTGGGTGAAATTTTCCAACTCGCGCACCATTCGCTTCTGCCGGGTCGTGTCCACTTTGGCGCGTTGTTCATTTTTCTGCGGCATTACGGGTTCAATGGTCTTTACCAGCTGTGCTGCGATCTCTTTTGGCAGCAGGTGCGTGACCACCTCTTTGAGTCCATGCTCTTCCGTGGCCAGCATGATCCAGTCTCCGGGGGCGAGTGCTTTGGCGCGGGCGACTTCGGCCTGCACGGCAGCCAGGCTGGGCTTGGTGATCTTTCCCGGAGCGGCGATGTTTCGCTCTCCTTGTTTGGCCTCTGGCGGGCCCTGGACATTGGGGAAGCCGAGGTTCTGCACCACCAGCGGGCGTGGGGCGATGAGGGAGGCTACTTCGGCGTCGCCAAAATCGCGCAGGAGGCTGAAAACATTGCGGTAAATCGGCTCGGCCCATACACCTTCGCGCGGTTCGAAGCAGCCCCAGACATAAACGGAACTGATGCGTTCATCGATGGCACCCGAGTACATGGCGATGAGGCCGCCTTCTCCCAGTCCGGCCACGAGCAGGGGCAGCTTTGGCTGCATGCTGTAATAATCGACCAGAGAGAGCATCTTCTGCACTTCGTAGCCGATGATGTGCCGCCCGAGCTCATAGGACTGGCGATAGATCCATTCGCGATGCGGAATGTTGGTTTTGACCCCAAACTTCTCGTTCGTGCTGAACTCGCTGCCCCGGCTGATGAGCGCAGGAATGACGATTTCGCAGCCGCTGTAGGCGAGCATGGCATCATTGGCCAGTTTCTCGGGATCGGTGTCCGCATCGGGAATGTAGATCACCCGAGCGACGGGTTTGTCTTTGGGCTGAATGAGAATGCCTTCTCCGTGCACGCCGTCGAAAACCGGCCAGCGCACGCGCAGGATGCGCGCCGTGGCTGTTTCTGCCAGCAGCGACGGATTTGAGGTGTCTCCGACAAGATCAAGCGCTGTGATGGGCAGTCGTGCATCCACCATGCCCAGAATGGCCTTGAGCTTCTCCCGGGTCGGCTTGCGTCCCTCTTTTGACTTCTCGATCAACCGCAGTGCCATTTTGTCGATTCCTGCCACCATGGTGGCGGAGAAGTCGGGATTGGGCTCCAAGGGCTGGGTGCCTGGAAGCACCTGGGCGCGCAATGAGGAAGCAACGAGCAGCAGCAGGAGTGGGCGGATCATGGAAGATCAAACGCCCGCCTGTCATGGCTTCTTCTGCTCAAACAGCCACTTCCAGAATTCTGGCTTGTCGTAGGTCTGCGTCCACGAATCATGCCCCACCCCGGGGTAAATGGTGAATTTTACAGGTGCATTGATCTCTTTGAGCGCATCATAGATCTTCTGGCTGTTTTCGATGGGAACTGCCCCATCTTTGTCTCCGTGGAAGATCCAGCATGGCATGTCCTTGAGGATCTGGGCCGTGACCCAGCGGACTCCGGCACCGCCGCAGATGGGGGCGATGGCGGCATAGGTTTTAGGATACTCAAAGGCGGTGTCCCAGGTGCCGAAGCCGCCCATGCTCAGGCCGGTGAGGTAAACGCGCTTTGGGTCCACCCGCATGGTTCTGATCAGATGGTTCGTTACTGCTTTGATAGCGTGTGGATTCCAGAGGTGGTCGGGCTCGCACTGGAGGCTGGCGATGATGGCGGGGAACTTCTGACCGGTGGCGATGAGCTTGGGCGGGCCGTGCTTTTTGACCAGTTCCAAGTCGGTGCCGCGTTCGCCCGAACCGTGCAGGAAGATGACGAGAGGCCATTTTTTGCGCTTGTTGCTGGAATATGCCTCCGGCTTGCTGAGGAGGTAGCGGTAGTTGACCGGAATCACGAATTCGCCGCTGTAGGAGGCGGGAGTCTGGGTGTCCGCCTTGAGAAGGGTGGTGGCGGCGAGTAGGAAAAGGACGGCAAATTTGACCATCAGAGGAGAACGGAGTGCAGAAGTGGAGCCTTGCCGCCTAAGATCACCGTGGCCGCATCTTGCTGGTGCCGGGCAGCGCGCTGAAGAAAAAGTAGCGCGGAGAGCGCAGGGCATCGCCAACCTCGCGGATGGCCATGCAAAAGAGCAATTCGTCGAGTCTGCCTGCAGCTTGGGGATGTTTTGGCAGGAGCGTGTCGAGGAAACGGCGCAGGCGCTTGTTGGCGTTGAACTCCAGCGGCACGCTGCCGAGGTTGAGAAGGAGAAGGATTGTCAGTACTCCGGCCACGGCGAAGAGCGCATATCGTGGCATGAGGACGCGGGAGAGCATCAATCCGACGATGGCGATGCCTGCGGCGGTGGGGATGTAGCGGCTCATGCGGATGCAGTTCTGGCGCCATTTGAGGTCGCCGAGGGTTTCGCCGGTCTGTAGGGCGTGTGCAGCTTCATGCAGGGCGGTGGCCCAGGCTGACAGGGTGGTGCCTTGGGCCGCATCCCGGCGCAGGAAAAGGCGGCGGCGGGTGGGATCGAAGTAGTCGGAGACAACGGCGTTGTGCTCGACGATCTGCACATCTTCAACGCCTTCAGAATGAAGGAACTGGAGGGCGATTTCTGCGCCGGTGTAGGCGAGGGGGGCGTTGACGCGGGAGCCCTTTTGCATCATGCCCTCATAACGTCCCTGGGCCCAGCGGGCGAGAGCGAGGCTGGCGGCAAGGGCGATGACGATGATGATAAACATGGAAGCAGATGCACCGTGACAGCAATACGGTGGCTGGCAAACCGTCCGTGCGTTGATCTTGCGTTATGCGGCACGGCATGATTGCATGACGCATGATCCGTCCTGTTTTCCTGCTGCTCGTCTGCCTGATCGGCGCTGTTTTGCCTTCTAATTCCGAAGAAGTGCTGGGGCAGGGGGAGTTTTGCTACCGGGTGGTGCCTGGGTGGGGAAATGAGGCGCTGGCGCAGGTGAAGGTGAAAAATGGGCATGCGGTGGCGCTGGATGCGGCAGGAAGGCTGTTTTTTCTGACGGATGACGCGCGGAACAATGTGGTCATTCTGGATGCGAAATCGGGAGGCATGATCAAGCAGTGGACGGCACGAATGCCCGGGGCGCACGGAATGAGCCTGATTCGGGAAGGAGAGCGCGAGGTGCTGTATATCACGGACACACAGCTGCATGAGGTGCGGAAACTGACACTGGATGGTGAGGAGCTGGCGCATTATCCGTGGCCTGAAGGCGCAAAGCTGCATGCGAGCGCGAATGAGTACCGGCCCTCCAAGACGATCCATTTTCCAGATGGTTCCTTCTGTGTGTTCGACGGGTATGGAAAGGACTACATTTTCCACTACAAGCCGGATGGGACGCTTTTGCGCTGGTGGGGTGGGAATTTGGGCGAAGGTGAGAACCAGCTGAAGCACTGGGGACCGCATGGCGGCGCGCTGGAAAGGTCAGATTTTGTGTCGGATTCGGCAAAAACGCGGGTGATTGTGGCCATGAGCGATCAGCAGGAGATCAAACGGTTCACGGCCGAGGGGCGGTTCATCGACAAGATCCCGATGCCGGGGGGGAATCCGCGGGACATCGTTTTTTGGGGGGAGCATATCCTGGTGCCGCATCTGGGGGACCAGTGGCCGAAGGACCGGAACTCGTCGGGGTTCATTTCGATTGTGGACCGGGAGTATCGGATCGTGTCGAACATCGGAGCTCCGGCGGCGGTTTATGTGGATGGGGTGCTGCAGCCGATGCAGAGTGACCGCAAGACGTTCATCCACCCGCATGGAGTGGCGGTGGATGGGGAGGGGAATCTTTATGTGGCGCAGTTTTCATCTCCGGCGGCGCCGCTGCTGAAGCTGGAGCGGGTGCGGTGAGTGCAACTTTCTGCGGGAGGGTGAGTTTATTGGTGCTGATGAATACGGAGTCCAGCTATCAGGTTGCCAAGCAGACGCAGCGGCGGAAAATGGCCGGCATGCGTCCTTTGGTCTTCTTCTTTGCCCTCACCACGGCGGCTGTGGCCCAGTCTGAAGGCGACAAGCCCAGCCCGCCGCCGCCACCTCCTCCGCCCTCGATGCCGGGCGAGGGGCCGATGCATCGTGATGGGGAACATCGCGGACCGCCGGGAATGATGCCTGGCAAGGGCAGGCCGCATGGTGGCTTTGATGGTTTTGAAAAGCTCTCTGAATCTGAGAAGCAGAAGGTGCGTGCGGCTTTTGAGAAGGCGTGGCAGAGGCCGGAGGTGATCGCGTCGAGAGACAAGGCGCTGCGGGCCAACGAGGAGATGCGCCATACGCTGCATACCGCGCTGAAGGAGATTGATCCAGAGGTGGTGGGGATTTTGGAGAAGATCAAACCGCAGTTCCCGATGGATCAGCGGGGGCTGCCTGAGATGCCGAAGCCGGAGTCGCCGGAGTTTGCACGGATGGCGGCGATCCGGCTGGGGGCGGAGCTGCTGTCGATCTCCAGGCCTGAGCGTCGTGAGGAGACGAAGCGGTTTCATGACCGGCTGCTGCAACTGCCTGCGGTGAAGGAGGCGCTGGCGAGGCTGGCTGAACTGCCGCCTGAGCAGCGTATGGAGGCGTTTCGAAAGCTGCGGGATACTTACCGTGAGGCGGCTGCGCAGGAGTTTATGAAGTTCCGTGAGCGTGGGGGAGATCCGAAGGATGGGTTTCGTCGGCCGCCGCCTGAGCAGGACAAGCCAGGGTCGCCGCCTGGGGAGCCGAAACTGTGAGGGGGGCGGCCCGTCCTTCGCTCTGCGAGCTTCGGAGGGTGCGCTTCGCGCAGAGTTCATGAAGTTTCGTGAGCGTGGGGGAGATCCGAAGGATGGGTTTCGTCGGCCGCCGCCTGAGCAGGACAAGCCGGCGCCGCCGCCTGGGGAGCCGAAGCTGTGAGGGGTGCGGCCCGTCCTTCGCTCTGCGAGCTTCGGAGGGTGTGCTACGCGCAGAGTTGACGGTTGTTTGGCCGGAGTTCCGGAGGGCTGGTAAAAGATTGATGGTAAAAGATGATGAGCCGGAGGTTTGAACCACTGACTTTCACTGATGAATGCTGGAGCTGAATGGAGGGAGGGTGAGACAACCGGACAATGAGACAATCAGATGTGGAGCGATGGGGACGTTTGATTTTGTCGCAGAGGGGCAGAGGTGCAGAGGGAGCGGAGTGGGGGAGTTGATGGTGGTTGAAAAAGTGAGCCGAAAGAAAGGCGGAGGAGTGGCCTACGGAAAACGCGGAAGGCACGGAAAGGCCTGAACTGTGAACCACTCATAGCAGAGGCCAGAACCGAGCCATGATGCTGAATACACGCTTTCCCAGAGTGGAAGCTGGGGAGAAGACTGTTGGACAATGAGACAATCAGATGGGCCCGTTCTTCGCTCTGCGAGCTACGAAGGGTGCGCTTCGCGCAGAGATTTGCACCGCAGAGGCTGGAACGCCGCAGAGAGGGGAATGTTGAGAGACTGGCCGGAAATGAGGGGCGGAGGATTTTTGCACCGCCCATCCTTCGCTTATCCCCCTTCGCTAAAGCTTCGGAGGCCAGGCAGAGATTGGAAAAACGCAGAGGGGGCTGGTGATTGAGATGCGGTGGGGGAGTTGAGGGGAAGATGCGGAGTGCTTTTGTTGATTATTTGCACCCTTCTCTGAAAAAGCCGGTCAAGTAAAAAGTCATCGTACGCAGGGGCTGGGGAGTGATTGAGCGCGGATGAATGAGTTCGCCGCAAAGC